>NZ_AP018268.1:8217296-8424642 GCF_002368435.1 Kalymmatonema gypsitolerans NIES-4073 | reverse complement strand
CGTGCCAGTGGCGGCAGGTTTCGGCGCTGAGGTGCGAGTACTGGTTGCTGTGGGTGCAGAAGCAGGAGGTAAAGGTGACTCAATAGATTGTTTGCGTTGTTGAGATACAGGCGGTTGAGCTACAGGGATTTGCTCAATTCCTTTTTCTACCGCTTCTGGTTGTCTCTCATCTGGTGGTTTGGCAATTATGAAGTGTTGAGAGTGTAGCGGATTTGCCAAAACCTTTATAGGTAGAGCATAACTCGTTGTCAACCAACTACTGCTCATGCACAAAATTAAAACAAAGTTTAATCTATCTCTATAGTGTTTATTATTTTTTCCTGCCATCATTCACTCCTCATTTTTGATTTCCCAATTCAATCTGAAGGTAGATTTATACCTTGCTAAAGATAGATTTACACCTTGTTTTATTTGGCTTATATACTACGTTGTGCTTAATTTGCTTTTTGCTTGTCAAGCAGAACTAAAAAAAGTTGATTTAGCTGTATAAATTTTACTGAAATAGGGTGAAAAATTGCCGTTAATTTTTCTACAAATAAATCATCACCTTGTACGGTTTACATATCTCTGCTCACAAAAAAACACAAAAAGCAGTATTATGACTATCGTGGAGTAAAAATCTTCCTCAAATTGCCTTTTGCACACGGAAAATTGTTTGTCTTATCGCATTCAGACTACGCGTAAGAATCCGGAGAATAGGCAAAACAGGATGAAATAGATAACAGGTATTTATGTGCACAAGGACATCCATATGTTGTATCGCTCAAGCAGAATGCCCTGAAATCCGCTTAGATAGTAAGATAGTTAGTTAACAACAAAGCAAAGCGCGTTTATGTAAAATGACAATCTTATTGAGTCAGACAAAAGATGGCAAAATTATACGGCATGGCTTAACGTTAACATATACTCAACCTGCACATGGATTCCCAGTATGCTCTGCTGCCTGAATCCCGATTGCCAGAATCCTTTAAATCCAGATGGTAGCCAGCAATGCCGAAGTTGCAATACACCATTGATTCCTTTGTTGAGGGGTCGTTATCGTGTCATTAATGTACTGTCTGATGAAGGGGGATTTAGCAGAACTTACTTAGCAGAGGATATAGACAAGCTGAATGAACCTTGCGTTGTTAAGCAGTTAGCACCAAAACTCCAGGAAACTTCTGCTTTGAAAAAGGCGGTGGAGTTATTTAAAGAAGAGGCAAAACAGCTTCAGCAGTTGGGGCAACATCATCAAATTCCTACACTTTTAGCTTATTTTGAGCAGGATAAATACCTGTTTTTAGTGCAGCAATATATCGAAGGACAGAATTTACTAAAAGAATTGCAGACACAGGGAACTTACAGTGAAAGCAAAATTCGAGAACTTTTGCTGGATTTACTGCCTGTCCTTGAGTTTATCCACGCACGTGGGGTGATTCATCGAGATATAAAACCACAAAATATTATCCGCCGTGAGAGCGATCACCGATTAGTGCTGATTGATTTTGGAGCTTCAAAACAGCTTACCGCAACTGTGCATACTAAAATTGGCACGACGATTGGTTCGCACGGTTATACCGCAATTGAACAGATGCAAGATGGAAAAGCTTACCCAGCTAGTGATTTATTCAGTTTGGGTGCGACTTGCTTTCATTTGTTGACTGGGGTTTCTCCATCTAAACTATGGATGCAACATGGCTATAGTTGGGTGAATCATTGGCAGCGATATTTGAATCAACCAGGTCAAAATGGAACAATTTCACGCCTAAAATTGCCTAAAGTTTTAGACAAGCTGTTAAAAGTAGACTTCCAAAACCGTTATCAATCGGCTGATGAAGTTATTAAGGACGTGTTACGTCAGTCACAACCACTATCCTCAACCTTACTTTCAGTCGCCGCATCATCATCAGGGCAATTAACTTCATTACTACCAGACGGTAAGTTAAAGAAATATTTGCTGCTTGGTGCTGGGATTGTGGTGTTGGGATTAGGAGGATGGTATTCATACTTTCGTCCACTCTTCATCACCAAGCCTTTTGCACCCAGTCAGCCGATAACTAGAACCTCGGAAGATTCTGATTCACCCAACACCCTGAAAGGACATTCCAGCGATGTTAACTCTGTCGCCTTCTCTGGTGATGGCAAGTTGCTTGCCAGTGGCAGTGATGATAACACAATTAAACTATGGAATGTAGCGAACCAACAAGAAATCCGCACTCTTAAAGGACACTCAACATGGGTTTGGGCTGTCGCCTTTTCTCCTGACGGTAAAACTCTTGCTAGTGGCAGTGCAGACAAAACTATCAGATTATGGAATTTAGAAACAGGAGAGGAAATCGGCACTTTAAAGGGACATTCTGGTGGGGTATCTTCGATCACCTTTAGCCCAGATGGCAAAACCCTTGCTAGTGGAAGTTTAGACAAGACGATTAAATTATGGAATCTAGAAACAGGTCAAGAAATTGGTACTTTCAAAGGACATTCCAATGCAGTTGCTTCTGTCGCCTTCAGTCCGGATGGTGCAACCCTTGCAAGTGGGAGTTGGGACAAGACGATTAAACTGTGGAACTTAGCAACAGCAAAGGAAATTCGCACGTTTGAAGGACATTCCGACATGGTTCTTTCTGTTACCTTTAGTCCGGATGGTGTCACTCTTGCTAGTGGTAGTAAGGACAAGACAATCAAACTCTGGAATTTAGTTACAGGAGAAGCTACTTACACCCTGAAGCAGCATTCCGAGAAAGTTAATTCTGTGGCATATATGTCAAGTGCTCTTAACGACAAAACTCCTAATGGAGTGATTCTCGTTAGTGGTAGCAATGACAACACAATTAAACTTTGGGATCCAGCCACCGGACTGGAAATTCGCACTTTAAAGAAGGATTCTGGCTATATCTATTCTGTCGCCACCAGCCCAGATCAACAGGCGATCGCCAGTGGTGGCAGTGCTGATAACATTATCAAGATTTGGCGCATGCCTCGTTCGTTCTGATTTATTTCTGATTTATTAATTTAAAAAAACCATGACCAAACATATTTTATTTTTTATTCACGGTATGGGTGAAAGCTATTCCGAAAATCAGTACGATGTTTTGTGGACGGGAATTGCAAAAGCCTACTGTGAACAATGCCAAGTGCCAATAGATATCTTTAATAATCAATTTGAGCGCGTATTTATTAACTGGCAAAGCGTCACTTCTGATGCAGAAATTACAATTTTTGATGCAGCATTTCCCCAACTAGAAGTCACCCAAAAAAAATTACCTTTTAGCGACGTAATGCATCCAATTCGTGGAATTCGTAAATTCATAACATTTTTTATGGGTGATGTTGCTGCTTATGTATCTGAGAATGATAACAATATTCGCAGTACAGTTTGGCAGCAGATGGAACCTTATGTTAGCAAAGGCTTACCGTATAGTATTATTGCTCATTCTCTTGGTTCAATCATCGTTTTTGATTACTTGTTTAACTTATTTGAAGAAAATAATTTGTTTCTACCGCAATCTGAGGGTCTTGAACATCAAAGCGAACTATCCGTTAACAAAATTTCTCAACTAGGTGTTAACTTCCGTCATCTCTTTACCTTAGGTTCTCCAATTGGTTTATTTTTGTTACGTAAAGGTGATTTGTGGAAAGATGGGAAGAAATTTAATTCCATTAAAAATCCTGTTAACGATGATATAGAAAAAGGTATTAAGCGAACTTGGCTCAACTTTTATGATGAACAAGATGTTATTGCTTACCCTTTAGAAAAGCTGTTTAGTTTGAATCCAACTAGACCTCAAGGTTCAATCAAAGATGTTTTAGTGAATACGGGTTGGTTTGCTGTTGATTCTCATACCCGCTATTGGGAAAATCAGCAGGTTGCTGTAGAAATAAGTCAAGTTCTACTTGGAGGTACTTAATAAGGAACTTCCAAAAAATAAATTATTCAATCTTGTAGGGTGGCCTTCTAGCCCGCCCAGTTTATAGGACGGGCTAGAAGCCCATCCCACAAAAAAAGTTGGATATTTTTTAATTTGGAAGTCCCTAAATCTTTTGGAAAAGTCAATTGCTATGAAAATGAAACCACAGATGGACACAGATAATTAACTAGTAGACATCTCCGAAATATAAAAAACTCAACTAAAATAAGAATCAACAATCTTTTATGACAACAAGAACATGAGTTCTATATCTGCGTACATTGAACAGAATCGTCAGGATACACAACGATTAGTGGGTCTAAAGTACGAGCAACTAGAGCAACTAATCAAGCAAGCGATGCGGAAGCCGCCGCTACGCGAACGCATTACACAAAGAGCGTCTTGTAGAAATGGAAGCGCAGAAAGTTAGAATTATAAATAAAGGCGGTGGTCGGAAAGTCAAGCTATCTATCGAAGAGCAAGTACTCCTAACTTTGATATATCTGCGGCATTTAACTACATTTCAATTGTTAGGCATTCAATTTGGAGTGAGTGAAACGACTGCCAATGATACATTTAATTACTGGTTTCCACTCTTGAGAGACTTGCTACCATGCAGTTTGCTTGAACAGGTAAAAAAAACGCCAGTGACTACGAAATTGTTAAAGAACTGTTAACCGAGTTTGAGTTAATAGTAGATAGCTGTGAGCAGCCCAGAGAAAGACCAAAAGAGTATGAGAAGCAAAAAAAGTATTACTCCGGTAAAAAGAAAAATCATACATTAAAAAATCAGTTAATTGTTTTACCCGATCGAGGGGATATTGTTGATGTAGTTGCAGGTGAACCAGGACCAAAAAGTGATATAAATTTATTCCGAGAACGCCAAAAAGGATTTGACTCAAAACAACGGTTTAACGGCGATAAGGGGTATATAGGAGAACCATCAATTAAAACCCCGCAGAAGAAGTCGAAAAGTAGAGAACTTACCATCGAACAAAAACAAAAAAATAAAGAGTTATCACAAGAAAGAATCTTAGTTGAGCATATGATTCGGTTAATGAAAATATTTCGGGTCGCTCAGGAAAGGTTTCGATTGAATCCTCAAAAATATGAGCAGGTGATTCTGACTATTTGTGGATTAGTCAGGTTACGAATCGGAGCGCTAATATTACCAGCTTCCGGCTAGACTCGCTCCGCAAAATTTTTTCTGAAACTACTTTTTTTTCACTTGTTACTAATAGTAACTATCTCAAAAACCCATTATACCGTAGAAACTGATGAATTTGCGTTTGGCGATCGCACCCCTGAAAGTCAGTTATAGATTACTATTGTCTATTTTCGGAGATGTCTAGTGTAAATCTCGTATCTATCTGTGCTTATAAATATCAAATACAGAGGAATAGCCAGACCAAAAGGTGCATGATTAGGCAGCCATTGCCACTGTTGCCCGTTTTCGTACAGATATATTAGTCACTCACAATGCTTACTATTTTATAAGTATTCATAAGTATTCCAACTTTGCAATAAGAAAACTCGTTAGCTAATAAAGGGTAGTGGTAATATCATAGATGGCAACACAGTTATGCTTGCCAGACAATGCTCTGCTGCCTCAACCCCGATTGCCCACATCCTCTCAATCCTGACGGGATAACGAACTGCCAGAGTTGTGGCGCGCCAGTGATACCGCTTTTGAGAGGTCACTATCGTGTTATCAAAGTGCTTTCAGATGAGGGAGGATTTGGCAGAACCTACTTGGCAGAAGATGTAGACAAGCTCAATGAACGCTGCGTTGTCAAGCAATTGGCACCGAAAGTCCAGGGAACATGGGCTTTAAAAAAGGCGATTGAGTCATTCCAACAAGAAGCTCAGCGATTACAAGAACTAGGGAAAAATCCCCAAATTCCTACCTTGTTAGCTTACTTTGAGCAAGATAGCTATCTGTATTTAGTGCAAGAGTTTGTTGATGGGCAGACTTTGCTCAAAGAGTTGCGACAACAGGGAATATATGGCGAAACAGAAATTCGGGAAGTTTTGCTCGATTTGCTGCCTGTTCTCAAGTTTATCCATGAGCGCGGGGTGATTCATCGGGACATCAAGCCACAAAATATTATGCGGCGAATCTCTCTGACTCCCTCTGGAAGCGGGGGGAAAACAAGCGGGCCGGGGGAGCTAGTACTGATTGATTTTGGTGCCTCTAAACAGCTTAGCGCCACAGTGCGGACTAAACCGGGAACGACTATTGGCACACGTGGATATACCCCTCTAGAACAAATGCAGGATGGTGAGGCTTACCCAGCAAGTGATTTGTTTAGTTTGGGAGCTACCTGCTTTCATTTAATGTCAGGTATTTCACCAGCTATATTTTGGACAGAAAATGGCTATAGCTGGGTTGGTTCTTGGCGGCAACATTTGAGACGTCCCATTAGTACAGATTTGGCAGAGATTCTTGATAAGCTTCTGAAAAAAGACATTCAAGAGCGTTATCAGTCAGCGGATGAAGTGATCAACGACTTGGTGTGTGATGTAGCGATTCAACCATCTTTGCAGCCAGCTATACTGAGAAAGCGACTTTTGGCAGGTGGTGCCATTGTGTTGTTGGGATTTGGAGCATTTTGTTATGTGAACGATTTTCAGCCCCTAGACTTTTTAGTGGCACAAAACAGTTTCCTGATGAAAACCCTTAACGGGCATTCTAATTTAGTGAGTTCTGTTGCCGTCAGTTCCACGTCCAATGGCATAACCCTTGTAAGTGGCAGTTTTGACACGACACTCAAACTGTGGAATTTGGCAACTGGCAAGGAAATTGCCACATTAGAAGCAAATGCTGGTTCGGTTCATTCAGTCGCTACCAGTCCGGATGGTCGTACTGTAGCCAGTGCTCATGGTGACAAAACAGTAAAACTGTGGAATCTCTTGACTGGACAGGAAATGAGTACTCTCTACGGGCATTTGAGTTCGGTTGAATCCGTTGCTATAAGTCCAAATAGCAAAATCCTTGCTAGTGGCAGTTTTGACGGAAACATCAAACTATGGGAACTGCCATCGGGAAAGGAAATCGCTACTCTGAACTCACATTCGGGTGCTGTTAAATCTCTCGCTTTTGGTCGTGATGGGCAAACTCTTGCTAGTGGGAGTGAGGACAATACAGTTAAGTTATGGAATTTAGCTTCTAAGCAGGTCATCAGAACTTTTAAGGGGCATTCGCAACCGATTCGGTCTGTCGCCATAAGTCCCGATGGACAAACTCTTGCCAGCAGCAGTGCTGACGCCACTATCAAACTGTGGAATTTGGCAACCGGAGAGGAAATTCACACTTTTAAAGGTCATTCCTACTCGGTTAATTCTATTGCCTTCACCTCAGATGGCAAGACTCTTGCCAGTGGTAGTAGCGACCATACTATCAAACTGTGGGATGTGGCAACAAAAACCGAAATTCGCACTTTCAAGGCGCCTTCTAAAGAGGTGACTTCCGTCGCCTTGAGTCCCGATGGCAAAACTCTTGCCAGTGGTTGTACTGACGGGACTATCAATCTTTGGCGGGTGGTTCGGTGAAATCTTGGTTGTAAAGAGTTTAATTTTTTTGCAAAAGCCGTGCAAAACCCCCGTTGTTGTAAGCTTCGGCAAGATCCGGCTTGCGGGCGATCGCACTCTTGAAATCTTCCATCGCCCCTTTGTCATCTTTTTCTTGCAAACGCGCAAAACCCCGGTTGTTATAAGCTAGGGCAAGCTCTGGTTTCAAGCGAATTGCTTCTGTAAAATCAGCGATCGCTTTTTCATAATCTTTGCGCGTATCCTGTGTATCCTTTTGAGACTCTGGGTTGATATATAACACGGTTGGAATGTTGGAGTTGAGGCGAATAGATTGATTGTTCTGAGCAATGGCTCCTGCATAACCTTGCTCTTGCACACGCGCTAGACCCCTGTTGTTGTAAGCTAAAGCAAAATCTGGCTTGAGGCGAATCGCTTCGTTATAATCTGCGATCGCTCCTTGATAGTCTTTTTGTTCTTGTCGGGCATTACCCCGGAGGGTGTAGTATAAATATGCTACTTGAGGAAACAGACTGATGGCTTTGTCATAATCCGAACTTCCTCCCTGTTTATCTTTCAGGAGAAATCGAGCATATCCCCGGTAACTGTACACCCAAGCGTTATCAGGCTGGAGGCGTAAAGCAGTGTCAAAATCCTCTGTAAATGAAGTTTGTCCCATCATAGCCTGAACAATCCCCCGACCAACGTAAGCAGGGGCATAATTAGGTTCTAGGCGTATCGCTTCGCTATAGTTTTCAATCGCTGTTTTATAGTCTTTTTCGGCAGTTCGGACATCGCCAAGCTTTTTATAGTAAAGATAAGCTGCTTGGGGAGCAAAGCGAATTGCTGCGGTGTAATCCTCAATCGCTCCTTTGTTATCTTGCACAATAAAGCGAGCAGTACCCCGCTTATTATAAATAGCAGCCGAGTCTGGCTCAAGACGCAGCGCTCTGTCGAAATCTTGAATAAATGCTTTGCGGTTTCCCATCATCGCGTGGACAATTCCCCGATCAACGTACGCATAAGCATTGTCAGGCTGAAGGGCGATCGCTTTGTTTAAATCTTCAAGCGCTTCGTGATAATTGCCTTCACTCGATCTTGCCACACCCCGCTGTCGGTATGCAAAGGGATTGTCAGGCTGAAGCCGCAAAGCTTCATTAAAATCCTTAATTGCTTCGCTAGTGTCTCCCATACTGATACGGATATCACCCCGGAGAATGTACTGCAAAGGCTGGGGATTGATTTTAATCGCTTGATCGCAAGCCTCAATTGCTTTTGGGTAATTCCCTAATTCGCCCAAAACATTGCATAGTCCTCGATAAGCTATAAACTCATCTGGCTTGAGTGAAATCACCTTGGACAGAACTTTGCGTGCTTCTTCGTATCGATTCAAGGCGAAAAGCGTATCGCCTAACTCACGCCACGCTGGATCGTATGTTGGGTTATATGTCGTTGCTTTGTTGAAAGATTGAAGTGCTTCTTTATACTTTTCCTGTAGACGTTGTGCGCGTCCGCGTGCATACCAAGCTTGAGATAAGTCTGGCTTGATTTGAATTGCTCGCTCAAATGCATCTACTGCTTTTTCATATTTCTGCGATCGCAACAGTTTATTGCCATAACTAAGCCACTCAAATTCATCACCGCTGTTTCCTGGTGATGCTACATTTAGAGCAGATGTAATAATTGCATCTTGTTGGGGATCGCTTAATCGCGGTGGTACAATTGTATGCTTTTTGAACTTGAGCTGCGATTTTTCCTGCTGTACCAGTGCCAAAAAGCTACGGATAGGCACACCCAAGCTGTAACCCAGTTGGATTTCCCGTTCCTCACCAGTTTTTTGCTTAATTAACGTTGGTTCTCCTTCCGCTGCTGTGTGAATCCCAATAACTCGACCCAAGCTATCTAACACTGGGCTACCACTCATGCCTTTGTCAGTAGAATTGGTATAAACCAATTCATAACCAAAAGCAAAAGAACGAGAATCTTTGGCGCGATCAATTCCGCCACCGTAGAGCAATCCCGCACTAAACTGACGGTTTGGTTGTGTATCTTTTGATGTAGGGATTCCAGAGACAAAAACCACTCTGTCTTCATTTTCTAAGTCATAGTCAGCTAGCGTAGCCACTTGGTAAGTTTGGTTGCTGGTGAACTGCAACAGCGCTAAGTCTGTTCCTTCCCAAGTTTTGATGGTGCTAGCGTTTACCCCATACTCTTGACCATCCGGAGTCACGACTTTCAAGTCGTTCTTACCTCGCACCACATGACCAGCGCTGAGAACATAGTATGTGTTACCTTCCTTGGCAACAATCACCCCTGAGCCATGACTGTTTTGCCAACTGATTAACACTGTAATTTCTTTAGCAATATTGTTAACTAAAGTTGCCACCAATGGCGTGGATGTGGCTGTTGATTTCGTAACTGTGTTCCTTGCTTGCGGGTTTTCTGGTGGAATAATTGGCGGATCTAACTGAGATAATGTCTCAATGGGAACTCCCCAACTTGAGCGCCGCATTCGCTCGCGCAAAGCATCATTAGGCTGGGAACCATCTTCATACACATACGGATCGCCCCATAAAGGCTGAGCATGGATGCCATTGATACCAATGACTTTACCGTCACTATTGAGCACTGGTCCACCGCTCATGCCCTTTTCAACTTCATTGGTATATCCAATCCGGTAACCCCCTTTCAAGGAGCGTTCTAGCAACAGAGAAATACGTCCGCGATGCGTGACAAACTGCCTTGAACTAGATGAATCCTCTTCAAATGGGAACCCCGCAGCAAAGACTTCATCACCTTCTTTTAAGGTTGATGAACTTCCTAAGGAAGCTACGGTATAGTTACCGTTAGCACGAAACTGCAATAAAACCAAATCCTTGTTATCATAATTAACTTCTTTGACCAACTGGGCTGGATGATTTTGACCATCGGGTGTATTAATCAGATGGGGTTTCCCTACTTCTAGGACGTGCTGACTTGTCAAAACTGTATACAGCGAACCGTCTTTTTGAATTAATATCCCCGAACCGCCCTTTTCTCCAGAGATAATCTTGACAGTAATGGACTGGGCTAGCTTCTGCAGTTGGTCTTGGGACAACTGGGAGATTTGCTGCCGTGCATAAAGCTTGGGGGCAGAAATACTGAGATACAGACCTTGTACTGGTAGCATCCACAACGTCGCTATCCAGACGATCAAACTCAGTAACCGACAATTCATTTGCCCATGTCCCATAAGTGTGAATTTAGTGATTGGGGAAACAGGTATCAGCCTTGGGGAAATTCAAAATTCAAAAATTTCGAGAACACAAGGCGATTGTCTTTATTTTCCTATTTCCCTATCGTGAACTATGCATTCTTTTATGTATTGATACTAGAGTATCCTGACTTAGTCAGCGGGTTTTTCTCGTAGTAACTGATTCATGTCAATATAAACTTGGGGAGACCCATCATCTGATTGAACAATCGGACCGCTAGCGGTGTAACCCATTTGCCTGAGATTTTCAATCACTTGACCAGCATCGTCATCTGCCCTAAGTGTGAGTAGCAAAAGGCTGCAAGTACCGCCATATCGACTTGCGGCGCACAAAACCTTTTGACCATTCATATTTCCAGTTGTCAGGTAATTCAGCACACCGTCAACCGAAGCATTTTGAAATCTGGCAGAGACGACCTCGCAGCGTTCTTTTGCAGAAAATTTATTGTTCCAATTTCTTTGCCAGCTAATGACTGGAATTTTCCTTCCTGTTGCGGTTCGGGCGTATGTTGTTGGTACGCCGTCCTTATTTGTACCACAAAAGTATGTATTGTTTTGAGCATAACTGGACTGACTCATACTAGCAATGCTGCCTAGGGCGATGGCATTGGCAATTAGCATATTTGCAAATAATTTGGCTTTCATAGTGATGCTATTCTTCCTATAAACTAAGAAGTTATATTAACTACATCCTTGAAATCAGTAAATCCCAAACGTCTGTAGCAAATGAAAAAATATTGTTAGTTAGTATTAATTGCTGCATTATTCTTTTATTATCAATTATAATATCAATTTTGAAATAATTGTGAAAAAATTGTGAAAATTAATCTTTTCACTGATTAACTTAAGTCTTTAAAGATACAATCTATTTTTCTGTTACTACTGTCTTCTAGATTAGACTTCACTTGGAAATAAGGCAGAACGGGGAAGAAACATTTTCATCCAACGCTTATGAACAAAGTTCATCGTATCTCTTGCAAAAATCGATTTTTCATGGGGCTTAGATACGAGATCAGAACGCACCAAGGCAGTATTTCTCCTGTTATCTGTGTTGTTCTATACTGATGGATGACTGCAAGAGGTTGATTCTAAAAGGCGTCATTCCTTACGAAGTATTTTTTGATCATACAGATGCAACTTCAAGCAGATATAGCTTTCCAGCCAAGGATTGATTCTGGCTTGAGTGGAACTTAATAAGATGTCATTAAATACTTGCAATCATTGAATTGAGGAATTTGAACGTGAAACGCTTTGATGTCTCTAAAGTTTTGAGTATTAGCGCTCTAGCCCTCAGTTTAGCTACCCTACCTGCTGTTCTGCCTGCTTCTGCCCAAACAACTACCACTCCCGATGGCACTGTTAGAACTACCAATACAGAGCGCTCTGCAACTGATGGAAATTATCAGGATGGCGATTGGGGTTTGTTGGGCTTGCTCGGTCTGTTTGGTCTGTTTGGTCGCAAGAGCCGCAAAGCTGATGAATCTGTAGCTTATAGTAACCGTGATGTCGTGGGCACCTCAGGCAACCGCTCTAACTATTAATATTAAGTGCATTCCAAGGTGTTAATGAGTTGCACCGAAAGCCGTTGCTCTACACTACCACGTCCAGCGGCTGACTACAATCATCACAATCGCTAAACTTGCGCTCACATCAAGAAGGTGAGCGTTTTTGATTTTGACTGGTACATAGAAAAATGCTCAAATGCTTGTCAGGAAAAATTTTTAGCTTAAGTTGACACCAATGGGTAGTTCCTATGCGTGTCAACTTAATGTTTAACCATTGATTCCACGTTGGTATTACCCCACCCCTCAATCCCCTCCCCCTTCGGGTTCGCCAGTTGCCTGCGGAGGGAAACCCTCCTGCAGCACTGGTCTCACCGCAAGCGGGGAGGGGAGGTTTTAGCGCAAGCCACAGCTAGGGTTGTCTTGTTCCCAGTCTCTGGCTGGGAATACCATTGGGAGCCTCTGCCTCCCTAAGTTGCGTTACTAGCCTCCCCAACCGCATTTCCTGCTTAGACCACCGAAATAAGATTTTAGAAGGGTTTTAGCTTAAGTTAGCACCAATGGGCAGTGCCGTGTCCCTAGGAAAATCTGTGGTTCACTTAAGGTTGATGTGTAAAAAATTACGCGTGTAAAGACGAGAGTGGCGCGTCTCTACATTGTGTTCCTGATAAGGGTTCTAGTCTTATCTAAACCGTATTGAACAATAGACAAGATTGGGGGATGTGGGTTCCATCTCTGTCCAATGCGTGGTTCATTATTCTTTTTTTTGGAATGAATGCAAGAAGTCTAGTTTACTGCCTGCTTTTGCAGTTAACTGCCTGCTTCAACGGATGCTGCACCGTAGGCTCAGGTGTGGTGGCAACCAGGATGATTTCTCCGGTGGGAGTTCTCTGCCATCCGGTTGCTTCGATGATTGGGGTGTAGGATTTGGGGTTTGGGGTGCGAGTGGTTGGCGTTTGGGGTGTGGGCAGCTGTGGGGTGTGCTGACCAACTGTTAACCTGCGTCGGTCTTGCCACTCGGCATCATCGTCCAATTCCTGCTCAGGAGTGGGCGGTAAGCCACCCCGCCCGGTGATAACGAAGGAATTGCCTTCGTCAGCAGGACAGCCAGTAGCAATCAACCGCGACTGGTCGGCAAAGTCAGTCGGTAATTCAACTAAACCAGAACTTGGGTCAATTCCTGCTGTCGTGACATCGAGCGTGCCACTTAAGGCAGAGGTCGCTCCCGTCGCGGTGATGACGCTCACGGAAGTGAGTTGAGGACTCGGTTGAATGCCAAAAATAGAATAAGCATTGATGCTGACGTTGCCGCCGCGAAAATCCTGTGAATTGGCGCTGATATTGCTATCTTCACTCTTGCCAGCCACGAGAAACCGGGTATCAATCGCGATGTTCCCACCGGGAATGTTGCTGCCCTTGGCGTTGGTTGTGATGTTACTGCCGTTTCGTAAGAGAATTAGGGGCGATCGCAAGTTGATATCTCCCCCACCGCCCGTTGTGTCGGCGCGGATGCTGCCCTGATTGTTGAGATAAATTTGATTGGCATCCACGAACAAGGAACCGGCACGTCCTGTGCCCGAACTGCTAACTGTCACTTCTGCTTGGTTTTGAATGCCTAGGGTACCTGTGCGAAGAGTTAAGTTACCACCTGCACCACCGCCATCGGTGCCTGCGGCAATAACGGAACCATTCCCGGTAAGAGTAATGGACTCTGGGGCAGCGATCGTCAACTTTCCACCCCGACCACTGCTGGTGGTGGAAGCAGAGATTTGTGCGCCTGACTGAAGGTTCACCCCGACACTTTGCCCGTTCCCTCGTGGCTGAATGGTGAGGTTGCCTGCATCGCCTGCACTGGTGGTGCCAGCAAATAAACCACTGGTTGCTCCCGACAGTTGCAGATCTGGAGTCTTCACCGTGATGTCGCCAGCTCGACCGTTACTAAAAGTCGTAGTGAGCAGCTGTCCGCCACCGCGCAAAGCCACCGTGTCGGCACTGACGGTGATATTGCCCGCGTTTCCCTCTCCAGAGGTGGCAGCCGAGAGTTGAGCGTTATTGAGAAGTGAGAGCTTAAGCGCTGTGATGTCAATATTGCCTCCCCTGCCCACTCCCCCTGGCGAGAGCGTGCTGATGGCATCTCCGCCATCAAACGAGATGGTATCGCTCGCTTGAATATGGATATTCCCAGCATTGCCTTGCGCCCTAGCATCCGTGATGATTCTCCCTTGGTCAGAAATCGAGAGTGAGCCTGTGGTGATGGTTACGTCTCCTCCGCCTCCCACAGCCCCTTCTGCTGCCGAAGTAAACACGCCGCTGCGGTTGTAGGTAAGAGTAGGGGATATGCCACTAATCCGTACGGAGTCATGAGCATTAATGGTGACACGACCTGCATTGCCTATTCCACCGGTGTTGCCGGTATTCACGGCACCCCCGTTGGTCAGAAACAGCGAGCCAGTTGTGATATTAACATCTCCGCCTTGACCCACAGATGCTGGATAAATTAGTGTAAAGATAGAGATCGAGACAATTCCAACGGGGTTTTCACCATCTAGGGAGACGCGATCGCGGGCATTGATATTCACGCTGCCTGCATTTCCCTGTCCACCCGTGGTGGAATACACGCTAGCGCCCCTTGTGAGAGAAAGCGACCCCGTAGTGATGTTGATATTACCAGCGTTACCGATGCCAATTGGATTTACGATATTCACTAGAGCACTGCTGTAACCATCACTGCCATAACTATCCAAAGAGACAGTATCGCGAGCATTGATATTCACACTGCCTGTATTCCCTCGTCCATAAGTGCTGGAAATCACGCTAGCGCCCCTTGTGAGAGAAAGCGACCCCGTAGTGATGTTGATATTGCCCGCGTTACCAACCCCAGTTGGGTCTACCTGATTGAATATTCCACTGGCAAAAAAATCACTCCTACCATCGAAAGAGATGGTATCGCGGGCGGTGATATTTACACTACCTGAATTTCCTTGTCCAGCCATGACGATAACCAGTTGACCGACCCTGGCGAGAGAAAGCGACCCTGTAGTGATGTTGATGTTACCTCCATTACCCGTACCTCCAACAAGCACTTGGTTGCTGATTGTGCTGAAATCAGCTAGGTTAATTGCTTCCGTAGCATCGAGCTGAATGTTCCCCGCTTGAGCGCCAACAAAGCCTAACCCTTGGTCAATTCCTGCTCGAAGTCTACTTCCCTGGCTCAGGCTGAAGTTCCGAGTCGTGATGGTAATACTCCCGCCACCCCCAGCACGAACGTTTATCCCAGCGCTGTTGCTGAGGGAAATGTCTGCCCGCCCCACACCATCGGGAAAACTCAACCGCCACTCACCCGCCGTTCCACTCAGCCCCACCGTCCCCTGGCCCGCCACGGCACCCAACTCCACTCGGCTGCCCGGACTCACAATTTGCCCACCTTCTAATTGGACATTGCCACCCACCAGCAACAGGCTCTGTCCCGATGGCACCTGAAGCCCCGTTCTGTTGTTAGCCGTCGAGCGGTTGACGATCGCTTGCGCTGCCATTTGATTGAAAAACAAGGCATTGGGATTGACGTTCAACAGTTGACTGGGCAGAGGTTGTCCTGGATTGGCACTAAAAATATCTCCATTTGCCAATCCAATCGCATCTGCTGTAGTGGTAACAAAAGAACCGCCAACGTTGAGCGACGCATTGGGACCAAACAGAATGCCATTGGGATTGAGCAAAAACAGGTTAGCTGTACCGTTTGCCCGGATTAATCCATCAATACTGGAAACTGATCCACCTGTGACTCGCGTCAGGATGTTCTGGATGTCAGCCGCATTGTTGAAGTAGGCAGAACCGCCAGTGGGGATAGAAAACTGCTCAAAGCTGTGGAACAGATTGCCACCCCGCCTTGCTCCTCCGTCAATCTGAAAATTGGGATTGCCGGAGACTTGCGTCTGCTCTGCTGCTGGCAGCGTGTTATCGGGAACGACTTGAGCGGCGATCGGTTGAGTACACATCACCACACTCAGAGCACTGCCAATTAAGAACCATGATTTCAGATGCCACCCGTTCATTTCTGTTTTGCCCTCCGCATCCCTAACGACAACTCAGGCGTTGGTTAAAAAAGCTTAAACAATAGTAGCGATCGCCCTTAGTATTTCTTACAAACGCTTCAAGTTTATTAACTACCAAATTAACTACCTATCGCCCCCCTCACCAAAATCACTGTACTATCTACACCAGAAGCTATTGCCTCCGGAATATTGCCTGTAATTGCCTGTTGCAGCATTCCCTCACGCGAAGCACCCAAAACGACAACATCGTAGTGTTCTTTTTTCACCAAGTTAATCAAACCTTCAGAAACTGAGTCAGATTTTACTGGGCTGGCGAAAACGGTGCTTCCCAATTTACGGCGACGAATGAGTTGACGAATGGCTTCTTCTAAAACTGTCATATCCGGCTCGATTTCTGATGGCTTGAATACCCGAGTTAAGCGAACTTTTGGGTCATTTCCCAATGTGACTAAAGCAGGTAACAATTTAAGCGCCACCCACGCGTTGGGACCACCAGCCATTGGAACAAGCCAGCGGTTGAATTGGGGAGTAACAGCGGATTTGGCAACGGATATATCGGATGATGTTTCTGTTAAATCTGTTAACCCATCCATTGCTCCTAACTTAACTAGCATCACATCACAGGTGGCTTCACGGATTATGATGTCTACAACGTTGCCAAAAATACGACCTGGGGTAGATGTACTACCTTTCCACCCCATCAAAATCAGGTCGATGTGCCGTTCTTTAATTGTTTCGAGAATTGCCTGCGCCACATCATGGGTGACCCGAATTTGTGTATGCACAGGAATTTTCCACTTTTTGCCCAAAGCCTCTGCAAGTCTGAGCAAGCGACGACTTTTTGTTGTCCTGACTGGGGTTTCTGTTGGGGAACTGTGGCGAGAGATTGGCATCACTTGGATGCACTCTATTTCATAATGGCGATCGCGGGCAATCGCTGCTGCCATCTCCAATAGTGTTGCTGCTGTTTCGGGATTAGCTATAGGTACCAGTAATCTTCCCCGACCAGTGCTAGGAGAACGTGTTTGATAAACAACATAAGAAGGTTCTGGTCGCGGTCCTTGTTGCCTGTTTTCACAGTTGATATGGTCTGCTTCTGCCCGAATAATATCTGCACGGGTGATGATCCCAATCAGCCTGCGCCCCTCCACAACTGGCAAGCGACTGATTTGATAGCGGTCTAACAAATACAGCACATCGCTGAGGTTTTGGATGGGAGTGACTGTCAAAGGATTGCCAGTCATGATTTCCTTCAAGGTGGCGTCTTTTGGGATATTGCGATCGCGTATTTTTAGCAAATCGCTTTGTGTCACAATTCCTACTAGCTTGCCATCTTCTACTATCGGAAAACCCCGGTGGTGCGAACGGGAGAAAGCCTCTACAGCTTCATCCAAAGACATTTCTGCCTCCAGAGTATCCACCCGTCTTTGCATCACATCTTTTGCTGTTAACGTTGTCAGTAGTCCTTCAATCGGAGCTTGTTTTTGGATAGTGATGCCACTTAACTGTAAAAGTTTGTCATACAGTGACCCAGGCAGTATCTTTTCAGCAACCAAGTACGATGTGACAGAGCCAATCATCAAAGGTAGTACCAGATTGAAATCTGTGGTCATCTCAAACACAATCACAATTGCCGTAAGTGGCACTTTGGAGACGGCTGAGAAAAATGCCCCCATTCCTGCCAGTGCATAGGTGGTAGGGTTACCCACTCCCAAAGCATAGTCCTGGCATACACCAATGATGTATCCTAAACAAGAACCCAAGATGAGACTAGGAGCAAATAATCCTCCTGGCGCTCCTGAGCCAAATGCTACCAAGGTGAGGATAAACTGAGCTATAAAGGCGATCACTGCTACAGAAGCATAAACTTCACCAGTAATCACAAACTCCCGTAATCCACTATTATCCCGGAAAGAAGATGGTAGCAGGGCAATAACGACACCTGATATAAACCCAGCTAATGCCACCCTCAGCGGTAAGCTGATGTGTAAGTTACGGTAAATTCCTAAACTCGCAATCAGTCCACGATTGAATAATGCAGCCAGTAACCCCGCCAAGACACCTAAAATCAGGTAAAAGGGAATTTCTAGAATTGAGAAAGTGCTGGAGTAATGAGTTGCTGCTAAGTCAAGTTGCAGACTGTTACCCCCTAATAGCCGGGAGACAACACCACCAATAAACGAGGCGATAATCGCAGTTCCTAAAGTTAATCCTGATAAATCTTGAAGTAATTCCTCGACAACAAATATCATCCCGGCAATGGGAGCATTGAAAGCCGCTGCCAACCCAGCACCAGCACCAGCGGCAATCATTTGCCGTCGATGATCAGGGGAAGTGGGAACCCAGCGACTCATCCCTGCTGCCAAAGCTGCACCAACATGGACAGTAGGACCTTGCCGCCCCAGAGTTAAACCCGAACCCAACGTGATGATGGCACTAATTAATTTGACAGCTGCAACGCGCCATGATAATCTAACTGGCACATTAGCAAGAGAAGCTTTGACTTGTGGAATTCCACCACCTGATGCTTCTGGTGCCAACCGATCTACAAGTAAGCCAGCCAAAAATCCAAAGCTAAGACCAATGAGTGGTAGAACAAGCCATGCTGGAAAAAGGTAGGAAGTATGAACTCGCCATGTTCCTAACCATCCTGTTCCAAATTTGAAAAACACAGCAGATAGGGCTGCGACTACACCGATAACTGACGCTTCTGCGATCGCTAAACCTCTTCTAGGCTGCCACAAAGCGCGAAAGCTCTGAGAAAGAAAAAGAGGTGACATATCAATTCAAAATTCAAAATTCAAAGTTCAAAAAAAAGAAAAATCAAATCATTAGACTTGTCTTGAAAGTCTAATTTCATACTTGATTGCCTACTCAAAGAAAGCAGTTTGCGCTCACGTAGTTTTTGGTGTGTATTGCAAAAGCGAGCATTTGGAATACCAAACCACAGATAAATAAGATGTACACAAATAAATTCTTTGCGTGCATCTGCACGGCAGGTGCTTCAAGCCGTGGAACCCGTCCAACGCACGCAGGAGTCCATCTGCGGTTCCAAATAGTCTTAAACGAAATTATTGCCAGCAACGTATCAGGGTTATCACTTGAATCGTCCATAGCTGCCAAGTCATTTTTCATGTTTAATTTTGCTTGCTAGTACTCGATAGCCCATCTACTAACAAAGATGGAGTGTAGCAAGAACCATTCCAGTCAGCATCGTCACCCAGTTTAACCAATTGTTTTAAAGCTGTATAGACGTTTCCAGCCACCATTGTATCCTTCACACGCCCAATCACATGACCCTTTTGGACGCGGTATCCTAGATCAACGTTGATGGAAAAGTCACCGGAAATACTGCCATTACCTCCCAGCATTTGATCCACAATTAAACCATCATCGAGATGGTGAATTAATTGTTGTAGCGATTCCGTTCCAGGCTGAATCAGGAAATTAAATAAACCAGGGGTAGGATAACTTCCTAAACCAGGGCGAAAACCATTACCTGTGGAGGCAATACTTAACTGGCGTCCGGTAGTGCGATCGCAGTAAAAATGCTGCAACACACCGTCTTGGATAAACACCAAAGACTGAGTTGGGGTGCCTTCATCGTCAAAAGGGCAACTGTAAGGTCCGGCGTGGGGGTCTTGGTAAACGGTGATTGGTGAAATGACTGGTTTGCCTATGCGTTCCCCCCAAGGAGAAGCCCCCTCCAAGACTCGCTTGCCATTCAAAGCTGCTTGTACAGTCCCCCAAAGCATATCAGCAGCTTTAGAAGTAAACAGAACCGGGACACGACCGTTGGGAGGCGTCACATTTTCTCTTGCCCAAGCCAACCGTTGTAAAATTTGGTGAGCAACTTTCTCTGGCTGCAGGTTACCTCTTTTGGTTTGACCATCAGAAACGTTCAACAAATCGTCACCTCGTACCCACTCTGCATCCACATAGCAGCTGAGAGTGGTATCGGTGTAGTGGCAATCTAAACCTTTTGTGTTCACGAGTCTAGTGGTTTCAACATCACATTCCCAGTCTGCCGTACAAATGACATCTGGATATGCGTCGCGGATGATGGCGATCGCTTCTTTACCCCACTCCACCAACTTTTCTATAGGGACATCTTCACCCAAATCTGGGTAGGAAGGCTTAGAATCACTGTTCAATTCCAATGCTTCAGGTTGATTGAGTTGACTCAAAGCTAAAGCACGTTCCACTAAGGCTTGCGGTTCCACAGGACCATAACCCACAGCTAATCCTGGACATCCGTTACGCCACAGCCGCAGTGCTGTACCTTCAGATTGGCTGGTTTCCAACTGCTTGAGACGATTTGCTTCAAAAAATACAGGTCGAGAAAGCGATTTTGACTGATAAACTTCAGCCGCTTCTGCACCTGATTTTATGGATAGTTCCAGCAGTTGTTCTGCCAGCGAATTGTTTGGTAATTCTTTATACACCATATTGTTTCGGGCTGTGGACATAGAAATTGGCTTGTAGTCAGGCATGCGATCGCGCAGAGCCGAAAGTGGGCGACCGCTGACTACAAACCCATTCCCTCAATCAAATTTACGGCAGATTGACCTCTTGCAACAGCCAAAATCCGGCAAAAGATTCTTCTTGAGGATTAGACTGCACCGCGATAAAATGCACTCCGTTAGCTTTTTGCTTTGCTTGTTCAAAGCCTTTGGCTTCTGCTAAAGTTTCGGGGTTTTTGATATTCGCCAAAATCCAACTCTCAGTCGCACCAGTTTCCAAAAGCAATCTCGCCCCTTGGCTACTATCAAATTTCAAGCACGCCAACTCTAAACCAGACATCCACCCTGCTATTGGCAATGCTCTGGGTGAATATATCAAAACACCAGGAATTGGGGTTTCGGGGGAAACTTGCGCTATGTCCAAGGGGAAAGCTTCGCTAAAGCCAATTTCCCACTCGTGCATTACCGTAAAATCCGCGCCTTGCAAAGTAACAAATGTCCACTGCTTCCCTTCCAAAGCATCTGGTAAGCGTTGGGGTGAGGATTTCTCCAAGTTTACCGAGGGATTTGTGCCTGCTTGATATCCTGGCTCTTGAGGATACACTTGCTCCAGCCGCTGTTGCAGCCATTGGTTCAGCAGCAAAGTGCGACGACTTGGCTCGGCGGGAATACCCAAATCTTTGCACGCTTTGGTAATCATGTTGTTCATTTGGCGGCGGAAAAAGCGGATTCTTCTCGGTGTTTCTCCTGCTTTGCCAATTGCTTCCTCCAACGCCGTCCGTAACCAAGCTGAATTGACCTCAGTACTGGGGCAATATTTTGCAAAGCGAAACAAAGAATCAATTTTTGTGCGGGTTTCCAAAGGAGTTTCGCATACTAAGACTTCCCAAACTTTTTTCTGGTTTTCGTCCACAATCGGACGCGAGTAAAAATCGAGTTCCCAAATACTGCCCATGTGATGCCGTTAAGATTTGGCTACTTTTTTATATTTTCATGATACGAGCGTATGGGTAGCGTCGGGGCAAATCAGAGGGAGATGAGGGTAGAGAGCGTATCCCTCACGGGACGCTTTGCGACGAGCGCGAGTATTGAGGAGGACATAATTTCTAAAATTCCATTTAAATAAGTCAGCCGTGCGCCTGTACCTTCTAGATCTACATCAAGCTTTTCCAGCTAATCCCAACTGACGTTAGACAACAAAACATAGGAAGTTTTTGAAGTGGTAGATGTTTTGGGAACTGGGGAATTCATCGGGCGATCGCAGCAATTCTAAATCGTTGGTGAACAACAAGGTTCCCTACTTCTGCGAAGCCGGGAATCTAAACATGCGCGATTTTCACAAATCAAATAGGACTGCTATATATTCGTCACCTGACTTTTCACGGGTTACAGGCTTTGCCAGAAAGCGGAAGCAGAAGCCACCAGTTGACCGAAAATCGGAGGGCGCAAGCCCCTGCATTCATGC
Source organism: Kalymmatonema gypsitolerans NIES-4073 (assembly GCF_002368435.1). GTDB lineage: Bacteria > Cyanobacteriota > Cyanobacteriia > Cyanobacteriales > Nostocaceae > Kalymmatonema > Kalymmatonema gypsitolerans. The sequence continues at coordinate 8,402,492 of NZ_AP018268.1, read as the reverse complement.
ATGGGGATAAGCGTGAAGGGGATTTTAATCCCCGTCTAATTTTTGCGCCCACTGTTCAATAAGCTCACTAACACTTACTCCTTCTTTTTTTGCATGAATCTGCAATTTAAGCCAAGAAGTCGGGGTAATTATGATGTTGTGCCTAGTTTTCAACTCGTCGTAAAAGACAGGTTGATTTTTTGTCCTTTTTTTCCCTTTTCCTGTTGCCATTTTTAGAAAGTGTGGATAGACTAAATATAGACTAGCAAACAAAAGGGAGGGGAGGTGATTCAAGAGTATTGGTGTTGGAATACAAAGCTGTGTGTAACCACGGACAGTCAAGAGCAATAGACGAAGCTATTCGGACAAGCCAATTTGTGCGTAACAAAGTCTTGAGGTATTGGATGGATAATCGCGGTGTAGGCAAAAAAGAACTGTACCAGTACAACACTCAGTTGAGAGCAGAGTTTGAATTTGTTAAGGACTTGAACAGTCATGCTTGCCAAGCATCGGTAGAAAATGTCGAACGGGCTATCAACAGGTTTTTTGATAATTGCAAGAACAAGAAACCTGGTAAAAAGGGCTACCCAAAGTTGAAAAAGCACAGCCGTTCTGTTGAATACAAAACGTCAGGATGGAAGCTACACCCGTCTAAGCGTCGGATAACTTTCTCGGATAAAAAAGGTATTGGTACCTTGCGGTTATTGGGGAAATGGGAAATCCACACATATCCAATTGAGTTAATTAAACGGGTTCGGATAGTACGTCGTGCTGATGGGTACTACATTCAGTTTTGTGTCAAAGTGGATGCAGCCACTCTCCGAAGAACTCGAGATGGGGAGATTGGTTTAGATGTCGGGCTAGAGCATTTTTACTCTGACTCAAACGGGCATCATGAAGAAAATCCTCGTTTCCTCCGCAAAGCAGAAAAAGCTATCAAACACGCTCAACGCCAAATTTACACCAAAGAAAAAGGAAAGAACAACAGACGAAAAGCAATTCGTCGATATGCCCGCAAGTATTTAAGAGTAAGTAGGCAACGGGAAGAACACGCAAAGAGAATTGCGCGTAACGTGTGCAAGGTTAACGCCTTTGTCGCCTATGTAGACGCGAAGCGGCGTGCCGCAGGCTAGACTTAAATGTGAAAGGGCTGGTAAGAAATCGTCGTCTAGCCAAGTCAATAAGCGATGTGGCTTGGAGCGCTTTTCGTCGTTGGTTAGAATACTTTGCTGCGAAAGTGAATACGAAAGTGGTTGCTGTTGCACCTCACTACACCTCGCAAAAGTGTAGCAGTTGTGGAAACATCGTCAAGAAGGGGTTGTCAACCCGAACTCACGCCTGCAAATGCGGATGTGTTCTGCAACGAGATGTGAATGCAGCTATCAATATTTTGTTTAAAGCAAAGTCTACCGGAGGGCATCCGGGAAGTAACGCTTGGGGAGTCGGAACCTCTACTCTGCTTGGGCCAACCCTGGTCGAGCAAGTTGCGACGATGAGCCAAGAATCCCCCGGCTTATAGTCGTGGGGAGTGTCAAGAGACACCAATTGCCAAGAAAAAACGGCTGGTAGCAGCACGAAAAGCAGCACGGCAAAGACCTTTTCTACAAAAAGCAACAGTAGCCTCAGATAGCAAAACTTAACAAAATTGGTAATTCAGAAATTTGAAGGGATTGAGAGGAAGTCTTATAGTAAATGACAACGGCTGATAGACGCCCAACTATGATCTACTGCCTCAATCCCAGTTGCGAGAAGCCCCTAAATTCTGATACCACTTTCTGCCAAAATTGCGGCACACAACTGATATCCCAGTTGCGAAACCGTTATCGCATTATCCAACCACTGGGAGGCGGAGGATTTGGCAGAACTTTTTTGGCAGAGGATGAAGACAAACTGAATGAACATTGTGTCGTCAAGCAGCTAGCACCACAAGTTCAAGGAACCAGCGCCCTGGTTAAGGCTACAGAACTCTTTCAAGAAGAAGCGCGACGGTTGCAACAGCTTGGAGAACATCCGCAGATCCCGACTTTGTATGCTTATTTCCGGCATGATAACTACTTGTATCTGGTGCAGCAGTTCATCCTTGGGCAAACTTTACGGCAAGAGTTGAGACAGCAAGGAACTTTTAGTGAGGAAAAGATTTGGAAACTGTTAACTGAACTCTTACCCATTATCAAGTTTATCCACGAACATCAAGTTATTCACCGAGACATTAAGCCAGAAAATATTATTCGTAGATCCCCTCGGGAAGATTTAGTACTGATTGATTTCGGAGTTGCCAAGCAGTTAACAGCAACTTCACTGGAACAAACAGGTACAACCATTGGTTCTTTTGGCTATGCACCGATGGAACAAATGAAGTATGGCAGTGCATATCCAGCAAGTGACTTGTTTAGTTTGGGTGTGACTTGCTTTAATTTATTGACAGGAATTCACCCATCTGGGCTTTACATGGAACACGGTTATAATTGGGTGATGCATTGGCGACAACACCTCAAGTCTCCCTTATCTCCACAATTGGTGCAGGTATTGGACAAATTGTTACAAAAAGATATCGAGCATCGCTACCAGTCAGTGGATGAACTGCTGCAAGATTTGCATCAAAAGCCACAACCTGCCTCAATTCCACGAGATTTTTCTTTACCGCAGCCGCCGTCAAGGATAAACCCGAGACAATCGGTTTTTCCTAGCACTGTTCTTCAACCGAGAATCCAGTTAAAACATAAACTGCTAGCGGGGGGCATTATCCTGCTTTTAGGGTTAGGCGGATATATTTATTGGCAAAGCTTGGGGTATATCCCAACCTTGAGTGGGCATTGGGGCGATGTGAATTCCCTCGCCTTTAGCCGTGAAGGTACTACCCTTGCTAGTGGTAGTGATGACAAGACTGTCAAAATTTGGAACCTGAATAATAGACAGGAAATCCGCACCCTCAAGGGGCATAAAAACATTATTTATTCTGTCGCCATCAGCCCGGATGGTCAAACTCTAGTCAGTGGTAGTAAGGACAACACAATTAAAATCTGGAATCTGAAAACGGGAAAGGAAATTCGTACTTTCAAAGGTCATACAGACTGGGTAAATTCCGTTGCGATTAGCCCAGATGGTCAAAATATCGCTAGTGGTAGTTATGATAACACCATAAAAGTCTGGAATTTGAACACAGGGCAGGAATTACAGACTTTGAGGGAGCACACAAGTGCGGTTTTGTCTGTTGCTTTAAGTTCAGATAGTCAAACGCTTGTTAGTGGAAGTGCGGATAGGACAATTAAAGTTTGGAACCTGAACACTGGCAAAGTTCTACGCACCCTAACAACTCATTCAGGTGATGTGAATGCCCTTGCCATTAGTCCAGATGGGCAAATGTTGGCTAGTGCTAGCGATGACAAAACTGTCAAAGTGTGGAAACTAAACACTGGAAAGGAAATACGCACTCTTGTGGGTCATTCAGCCGATGTGAATGCTGTTGCTTTTAGTCCTGATGGCGAACAGATCGCAACTGGCAGTGATGACAAGAGTGTGAAAATCTGGAACTTGGATACGGGAGAAGTCTTAGATCTAAAGGGGCATTCAGGCAAGGTTTATGCCGTTGCTTTCAGTCCAGATGGCAAAACTTTGGTGAGTGGTGGTAAGGACAAGACTATCAAGATTTGGCGATCGCCTTAAGTAAGTAGGCGGGAAAATTTCTAACTATTAGTAGACCTAAAAGTTCTACGATTGCCTTTAACACCGCGCTGCGCGCAATCGCTTTCACCCAAATTGATGTGTGAAAGTACTGTAAATTCCTATTAACTGTCTTAACTGTCCTAACTGTCCTAACTGTCCCAAAGCGTTTTGAAATTTCTTCTTAACTGTCTTAACTGTCCTTGAATTTTACGGAGTACAGAGAGATTATTAAGTAGAAACTTTCCAGTTTTAAAATCGATCCACAAGCAGCATATTGAGGTAATTAAATGACTGTTTCTGCAAATCAATCTTCTACGACTTCTTCTAGCGATCGTTTTACACGACTGAGAGAATTGTTAATTGCTTCGCGGAAATCCCGTGGTCTGCAAAGGTTTCAACTGGCTCCCCTTTTTTTGAGTACCCCTTGATTTTGTAAAGGAATATAAACTATTGTAAAAACAAGCAAACAACAGTATACATACTTAAACAAACGCAATCATAAGAACCATGACAACAGCATTACTGCGTGGTCAAAGCGCCAAGGTATGGGAGCAGTGTGTTGATGGCGGTACAAGTTGCGTTGATTAGCTTTGGTTGCAATCACGTAATCATTACCACTGTCAATAATTGACTTACAAGTTTTTTTTGGCAATGCAGAGTTGATATTCGCTCAAAGTGTTCAAATAGCACAGAATGTAGATTACTAAGGTGTTAATCATGGACTTAGAAAAACAACCAGAAATTGTCAATCTTCATACTCAAGTTAAAGCTTACCTACTGATCAATCTACCTACATTAGGACATGGATATCACCACCTTTGTAAGGTGGCTCAGAATGCGTATCGGTTAGCTATTGATAATGATGCTGATGAAAAAGTGGCATACATTGCAGGTTTGCTGCATGACATTTACCGACCTGCAAAAGGAGAAGGGGGTAAGGAAGATCATGAAGATGTATGCGCTGAAATAGCTCCTAGTATTTTAGAAAGTTCTGGATTAACAAACGTTATCGATGAAGTCGTTGCGGTAATTCGCAACCACGATGAGGACATTATTGGTGGAGTAGGAACTGTTCTCCAACAAATCTTGTCTGTCGCAGATAAATCAGAGCTTTCCCTTGATAGGATGATGGCTTATGCTTGGGCTAGTAATCAGTACTTAATGGCAGAAGGGAAAATCCCCAGATATACTAACTTTCAAAAGCTTATAGAAGACTTTGATGCTTATCGAGCAAAAGCCAATGCAGTGTTCTTAAGGATTGCGATCAAAGGACTCGAAGAAGCAGTAAGGGCTTATGAGAAAGCCTATGACGATTTACACAAGTTCACTGAGTATGAAAAAAAAGGTCGAGCAGAATGGAACACCATTATGAATTTAGCAGTTCAAAGAGAAGTTAACAAAGAGAAAGCCTTGTTGCAAGATGGCATAGTTAGGACTTACGCAAGAACTCTGTGAAACTCTTATTTCTTTGTGTCCTTCGCGTCCTTTGCGGTTCGTTTTTTCATAATTTTGCGTAAGTCCTGATAGTGTCAGGCAATACGGTTTGGTTGAGCGTAAAACCGACATTGCGCAGCTTGTCTCAACAAACTAGTTGACACTCCCCTGGTTGAGCAAATTTCGCTGTCGCTCATTTGCTCGGAAAACCAGGGGATTCTACATTCTACGTTGCGGCTTGCTCTACCAGGGTTGCCCCAAGTAGCGTAGTGGTCGCGACTCCTGTAGCGTTACTTCGGGACTGCCCATCCCTAGCTCTTGCAAGATTCAGAATATTTATTGCTGCATTGGTATCTCTTTGTAGTTCGCAACCACAATCACATTTATGGGTACGAGTTGAGAGAGATTTTTTCACAATTGCGCCACAATCCGAACACTTTTGAGAAGTCATTCTAGGATTAACGGCTACAACTGTAGTACTGAACTTAACGGCAAAATATTCTAACCAACGACGAAAAAGAGTCCAAGCCACATCATTGATGGACTTAGCTAAACAATGATTCTTTACCATGCCTTTAACATTCAAATCTTCATAGGCGACTAAAGCGTTAGCCTTGCATACGTTACGCGCTAGTTTCTTAGCGTGTTCATTCCGTTGCCTACTTACTCTTAAATGCTTCCGTGCATATCGTTGCCTTGCTTTGCGTCGTTGGTTTTTACCTTTTTCCTTTTTGTAAATCTGCCGTTGAGCGTGCTTAATTTCCTTTTCTGCCTTACGGAGAAACTTAGGATTTTCTTCATGATGCCCGTTCGAGTCAGAGTAGAAAAACTCAAGTCCGACATCAAGACCTACCTCACCATCAGCAGATCTAGATTCTTTGTGGGTATCAACATCAATAGAAAATTGAACGTAGTACCCATCAGCACGCTTAACAATTCGGACACGCTTAATTGATTTGACTGGGTAAGTGTGAATATCCCATTTACCCAACAACTTAATTTCACCAATACCTTTTTTATCTGTAAAGGTGATACGGCGTTTTGTTGGATGCAAAGCCCAACCGCTTGTCTTGTATTCAACTGAGCGATTATCTTTTTGGAATTTTGGAAAACCCTTTTTACCAGGCTTGTTACACTTACAATTTGCATAAAATCTATCAATTGCGTACCAGGCTCTTTCAGTGGAAGCTTGGCAAGCCATTGAGTTTAATTCTTCCACAAACTTAAACTCTTTTCGCACTGCTGTAGAGTAATTGTTTAAAGCTATACGATTTACTTTCGCATCTTTTGGCGAGTCCATCCAAAAACGAATGGCTTTGTTCCTAATGAATTGAACCGTTCTAATGGCTTCATTAATTGAACGCTCTTGATTCTTGCTCACCACTGCTTTGTACTCTAATACCAGCACTGCGTTATCACCTCCTTGTACTCTATAATATACTCCTTATACTAACTTATATAGGAGTATATAACAAGTGGCTAGAGAGAAAAAAATGCAGTTTTATTTATCGCAACTAGAATACAGTAAGTTGCAAGATTATGCTGAAGATAAACAGATATCAATGGCTGAAGTACTACGAGACTATATAAAAACTTTGCCTCAGCCTAAGAAAAATATCACGGCAGGGTAAACCCTGCGTCGTGGTTTTCATCCCCGGCTTAAAAGCGCGGGGTTTTCAACCTACCTTCTTATAAACTTTCGTTCATCAGTCAGCTTACTGGCAAGAAACGACCCAGGAGCACGCTCGTTGAAAAGAAACAAGCTTTAAGCATGAAAATCTACAATCCTATCAGTAACGGGGAGACGATAGAATAAACCTAATTTTCCAAGCTTCAAAAGACGAAACATGACAATGCATCCTACTCTCCAAAGTGCATTTACCAACCGCCGCGCTCTCAAAGTGATCAGCGGTTTGAATAACTTTGATCGCGATCGCGTCGCAGCAACCGTCAAAGCAGCCCATCACGGTGGTGCGACTTTTGTTGATATCGCTGCTGATACCACCTTAGTACAAATGGCAAAAAAATTGACAAATTTGCCTATTTGTGTATCAGCAGTTGAACCAGAGAAATTTGTCCAAGCTGTGGCAGCAGGTGCAGATTTGATTGAAATTGGTAATTTCGATTCTTTTTATGCTCAAGGACGTAAATTTGAGGCTGAGGAAGTTTTAGCGCTGACTCACCAAACCCGCGCTCTCCTGCCTAAAATTACTCTCTCTGTGACTGTTCCCCATATTCTGACACTGGATCAACAGGTACAACTAGCAGAGGAACTGGTGAAAGCTGGCGCAGACATCATCCAAACCGAAGGAGGTACAAGCAGCAACCCAACTCACCCCGGAGTTTTGGGACTGATTGAAAAAGCTGCTCCCACTTTGGCAGCAGCTTATGAAATTTCCCGTGCGGTGTCAGTTCCAGTGCTGTGTGCTTCTGGTATTTCCAGCGTCACAGCACCCCTTGCTATTGCTGCTGGCGCTACTGGTGTTGGTGTCGGTTCTGCCATCAACCAACTCAACAGCGAAGTCGCAATGATAGCCGCTGTACGTGGTTTGGTAGAAGCGTTGGGAACGACAAGACTGCTGAGTGCTAAGGGACTTCCAAATTAAAAAATACCCAACTTTTTCTTGTGGGATGGGCTTCTAGCCCGTCCTAGAAACTGGGCGGGCAGGGATGCCCACCCTACTCTTAAAGAGTATAATTTAATTCAGGTATTAGGTTGAGTGATGAGTACCGAATCCTAAGTGTAAAATATTGAGCACTCATTGCTTAGGACTGATTACGCCAAGCAATCTTTCAAAGCATAAATTACCTGGTCTTGCTGTTCTTCTGACAATTCTGGGAACATAGGCAAAGACAAAACTTCCTGACAGGCTTGCTCTGCCACTGGCAATTGCCCTTGTTTGTACCCCAGACTTTCATAAACTGGCTGCAAATGTAAAGGGTGGGGATAGTAAACCATTGTGTTTACACCCCGATCTTGCAATTGGCTGCGAATCAAGTCCCTTTTATTGCCCAGTACACGAATGGTGTATTGATTCCACACTCCCATACCCCCAGCTAATTCTTGGGGTGCAGTGATACCGAAAACTTGATTGAGAAACTGGTGATAACGAGATGCAACTTTTCGCCGCTGATTATTCCAAATATCTAGATAAGGCAGCTTTATTTGCAAAATAGCGGCTTGGATGGCATCCAAACGGCTGTTGACACCGATTTCCTCGTAATAGTATCTATTTTTCTGTCCATGCTCCTTTAGTACTCGTAACTTTGCCGCGATTTCGGGGTCATTCGTCGTTATTGCCCCGCCGTCACCGTAAGCACCAAGATTTTTGGTAGGATAAAAACTGAAGCAACCGATGTGTCCAATGCTTCCTACCTTTTGCCCTGCCCAACTTGCCCCTGTGGACTGAGCGCAATCTTCTACCACTAGTAAATTATGTGCTTGTGCTACATCCATCAATTCAGTCAGATCTACAGGTTGACCAAACAAGTGAACTGGGATAATTGCTTTAGTTTTCGGTGTAATTGCGGCTGCTACTTGTTCTACATTTAGATTAAACGTAGTAGCGTCGATATCAACAAACACTGGCACCGCACCCACTGCACTGATAACCTCAGCAGTAGCGATAAAAGTAAATGGTGTGGTAATCACTTCATCACCTGCACCAATATTTAAAGCTCTCAGTGCTAAGAAAAGAGCATCAGTACCAGAGTTACAGCCTACACATTCAGTCACACCAGTATAGTCGGCAAACTGTTGTTCAAAGTTTGCTACTATTGGACCGCCGATATAACGACCAGAAGCTAGAACCTCCAAAACGGCTGCGCTGACTTCTGCTTCAATAATGCTGTATTGTTGCTTGATGTCAAAGGCTGGTATGGAATGTTTTACACTTTGAATCATGAGATTTATCTTAAGTTAAAAATAGATACCGATGTTAGATTTGCGCTTATTGAGTTTTGAATCAAAAACACGCGTGAAAGTCTTTTTCCCCAAAATCACGCTATTCAAGGGTTTTTACCTAGGTTTTTTATCAAAAAGGCTACCATTTGCTAGGGTGAAAGGAGATGGATATCCACCAAGAACTAATACCTTTAATTAAAGTTCCCAATGAGTCCTTTTAAAGCGAACAGGTGACAGGGAAAAATCTGTAACATAGAACCCTGTAACCTATACCTTGTAACCCATATACACAAGAGGTAGAAAACCCATGCAGGAGTTAATCAAGCTAGATTTCGTTGATTTGGCTTGTGCTGTTGGATTAATGGGCGCAGCCATAGCTTTATCCGCGTGGGAAAGAATAGGGCTGGAACTAAATTTAGCGATCGCAACAGGGAGAACCATCCTACAACTCGCTGTATTGGGGTATGTTTTAGAGTTCATCTTTGCTTTAGATAATCCTTGGGCAGTTTTGGCGATTTTATCAATCATGCTGACAATTTCGGCAATTGTCGCACGAAATCGCATTACTCAAAAAATACCGCAGATGTTGCCCTTAGTGTGGGGGTCAATTTTCCTCAGCACAGCCTTGACAATGCTTTATACCAATGTATTGATCATTCAACCAGATCGGTGGTTTGAGCCGCAGTATGTGATTCCTCTAGCAGGAATAGTCTTAGGTAATGCGATGAATGCTGCTGCGCTTACCGGAGAACGTCTTGTCAGCACCATTAATGCTAGCCAGTTAGAAATCGAAACCCACTTAAGCTTGGGGGCAACTCCCCAACAAGCAATTGTACAATACCGTAAAGATGCTGTTCGCGCTGGATTGATTCCTACTGTTAATCAGATGATGATTATAGGCATGGTGACGCTTCCAGGAATTATCACCGGTCAGTTGCTCAGTGGCGTTAATGCTCGCGAAGCTGCATCTTACCAAATTTTGATTATGTTCATGATTGCTTTTGCCAATTTGCTGACAACAGTGTTAGTCACTCGGGGAATAAGTCGTCAATTTTTTAACTCTGCTGCCCAATTGGTAAGATGATTAATTATTAATTATCAATTCATTATTAATAATTACTACCACAGCAGCGCTTTTTTGAAACAAGGATGCTCCCCAATCTATCTTAACTATAAAAAATGGTACAAGTAAAAAACATGGATGACGAAGTATGAATGATTAAGTCAAGCCATGAATCAATATGATAGAAATATTGTTAAATGTTGAACAAAAGAAAGTCTAAAAGACAAAGGATAAAAAATGAAATAGTTCATCCTTTAGTTCAGACGTTATACCTCAAATTTCCTTCTTAGGGTGAGCTAAAAAAGCTTTGTGCTTGTGTAATAATTAAGTTTTAGTCTCTAGAGAAAATGTCATGTAAAATTTTAAATTGGTTAACTCACGATTTAAAAAAAGCCAAATTATCTAAAAATGAGGGTGCCTTTGATGTTAGGTTGTATCAAGGTTTATTGACAAAGAGGGTTGAGAAGCGCAATACTAGCAAATTTACTGATGCAATTAATTGCGTCTTGTTTACTTGCAAAGAGTAAGTGTTTTGATAAAAAATAAATTTTCCTGAGAAAGTGAATTAGTTAAAATTGATCAGGGAAAATAAGTATTTATAGCGAAAAAAAGCTTTATCCTGCAACTAGGGTGCAGCGTCAATGTTTTCGACAGCACCGCAGCAAAGAATGAAAATGTGGTAAAAAAGGTGTGTGTCAATGGATTTATTAGAGTACCAAGTTAAGGAATGGTTGGCAAAAAGAGGCATTCCTGTATTGCCTTCGCAACGAATTGACCATCCCACGGATTTAAAACGTTTAAAAATTAGCTACCCGATTGTTCTGAAATCTCAGGTGCATGCGGGTGAAAGAGCAAAAGCGGGTGGGGTCAGGTTTGTAGAAACGACTATCGATGCGATCGCCGCCGCACAAAATATCTTTCATTTACCCATTTTGGGCGAATTGCCAGAAGTGTTACTGGCAGAAGCTAAGTATGACACTGAACAAGAATTTTATCTCGCGGTCGTTTTAGATACAGCAGTGTGCCGACCTGTACTTTTAGGTTGTACAGAAGCAGACGATATTGATTGGGAATCAGCGAGTGAGAAAATGGAGCACGTCGTCGTTGAACAGGAATTTTCCCCATTTTATGCTCGACGACTGGCGTTGAAAATGGGCTTGCAAGGTGCGTTGATACAGTCTGTCAGCACTGTTATCGAAAAGATGTACCAGTTATTTGTAGAAAAAGACCTAGACTTGGTGGAAATTAATCCCTTGGGTGTGAGTTCTTCTGGTCAAGTTATGGCGCTCAATGGTAACATTAGCGTCAACGAACGGGCAATTGGGCGTCATTCAGATATGGCTGAAATGGCAACAAAAATCGTAAAGCGTTATACCAGTAGCGAGACAATCAGAAATTTGGGCGACTGGGATGTCGTAGAAATGCACGGAAAAATTGCCATTTTGGGTAATGGTGCTGGTTCGGTAATGGCAACTTTGGACTTAGTGGTTAATACTGGTGGAAAGCCAGGTGTGTGTTTGAATTTGCGTCATGCGTCTGTTACCGAAACTTCACCAACCACCTTCAGGAGTCGCTTAGAAAAAGCTTTAAAAAACTTGAGTACTGATAAAAGCATTCAAGTGATACTGATTAACTTCCTGGGTAGTATTTCTCAAGCTGGCGAAGTTTCTGAAGTCATTGGTAACTTTGTGGAGAATAGCACAACCGAAGTCAAACCATATATGGCAAGGTCTAATGGCAACAAAAACCGTCGAGAAAGCCATTTTCCGCGCTTAGTAGTCCGTCTTGCCGGTTCTGAGTTCGAGACAGCAAGGAAATACATAGCAACACTGAAAACCCCAACTGATGGGCCTATAGTGGTGGTAGAAAATTTAGATGAAGCGGTAGCAGAAGCAGTCCGTCTTGCTAAGTCCACAGCATACAACAGAAGGTTTTGACCAATTAACCTGTTATGAATTTGACACCAGACAGTAAAGTGTTACTCCAAGGCTTTTGTGAATATATTACAGCAACTCATGTTGCTCAAATGAAAGCTCAAGGCACAAATTTGGTAGGTGGGGTCGATCCTGGATGTGGTGGACAGCAAAGATACGGTTTGCCAGTATTCGACTTGGTAGAGGAAGTGGTGGGGCAATTTGGAGGTATTGATACGACAATCATCTGCGTACAACCGTACCAAGTCCTAGATGCAGCACTAGAAGCGATCGCATCTAATATCCGCCAAATCATGATTATCTCCCCTGGGGTGCCACCGTTGGATATGGTGGAATTACTTCGTGAAACCGAAGCAACCGAAACCCTGATAGTAGGACCAAATAGTCCTGGGATCATCGTACCGGGGAAAATTCTCTTAGGGACTCAACCGAGTGAATTTTACACGCCTGGTTCAGTAGGTATCCTCAGTCGCAGCACCACTCTCACCTACGAAATTGCTAGAGAATTAACCAATGCTGGCTTAGGACAGTCGATTAGTGTCAGCATTGGTAGTGATGCGATCGTTGGTTCGTCTTTTCTGCAATGGCTACAAATATTAGATGAAGATGAAGCCACAAAAGCAATTGTTTTAGTTGGTCAACCAGGTGGTGGTCGTGAAGAAGCCGCAGCGCGATATATTGCGGAAGCAATTGATAAACCAGTCGTTGCTTATATTGCAGGGACACAAGCACCACCCGTTAAACATTGGCGTCAAACTGGAACTTTAGCGGCTGTCATCGGACGCGATCCTGATTTTGGCACAGCAAAAAGTAAATTAGCGGCTTTTTCTGAAGCAGAAGTTCCAGTCGCCGAACGTCCTTCTCAAATTCCAGAATTAGTCAAGAAGGCAATGAAATAGTCATTAGTCATGAGTCATTAGTCATTGTAGAGACGCGCCATGGCGCGTCTCTACATCTTCATTAGTCATTAGTGATTAGTGTAATAACTATTGACTCATGAGTGCTTTTGTCGCTGACTCTCCTGCAAGTCTCACCTGCTTTCTCAAGTGGAAATTTAACAATACCAAAACACTGAATTCTCCCAACAAAGCCATAAAAATTGTTGGCGTCGAAGTGTACTCCAAACTTGCCCAAGGGAAAGTCGAAAACAGCCACACAATAGCGTATTTGGAAGGATCAACATAAAGCATTCCTAAAATCAGTGGTGGCAAGAAAATTGCTGCACCAATAGTGCCAATTGCCCAGAAAGAACGCTTAGCAGTTTTCATCAACAACATCTTCTGGGCTATCGTAGCGTAAATCATCATTAACGTGATAAACAAAGCCACACCCAAGATGGCATTTAACCTACCAACATCGTTAATTAGCCAATTTAGGTTTCTGCTATGATGAACATTCAAAATAGGTGCCAGTAAAATCCAAATGACTACTGGAGTCGTTACCATCACAAGATGAATCACCATTGCCACTAATGGAGGGCTTTTTTCACCTAAAATTAAATCCAGCAATAAAGAATTTTTCCAAACACTTTGATGACCAGAAAGATTATGGTGTCGATACCTTGCCCAATCTTGTACTGTTTGACGGTGAGGTGAGAGAATTGCAATTAAACCAAACAACAGCACTAAGTTGAAGAAGACTAGCCAAATAAAATTTTGTTGTATTTGGTAATTCAGATCATGAATAGAACAACTCAACTTGTATGGAGGGGTAGAGGGACAGTAGTTTTCTATATACTGTATAGTAAATCCCCAAAGAATGACTTGGGAACAAGCGACCAGAAAATAACTTTGACTTTTGCTGAGGATGGTAGCGTTTGGATTACGGAAACAACGCTTTAGTGCTTGCCAAATCCAGTAAGTCCACAACCCATAATTTAACAAGAGTAAACCAATCAAACCGATAATATTTGTTCCTATCGGCATATAAAAAAACTGCACTTTTTCGATGAGTTCAGAGTTATATCGCCTGAAAAACAGGTTTGGGAACAAATATCGCGTCATGTCAAATGGGCTTAACAGGCTAAACCAAGCAGTTGAATGGTTTAAAGATGAACCAGACAACGCTATTTGCATCGTCAGTATCAAAAATAATAGAACAGCACCACTACCCAACCAAGGCTGAAAACCACTGAACCCACGACAACATAAACCAAAAAGGAGTGCAGCGCTGTAGAAGAAAATGCAGCCAGCAACCAGGACAGCCCAGAAGCTTAATATGTAACTTGTGGCAATATTAGCAGCACGTCCAGCAATGAAATGTAGAGGCACTGCTGTAAAGATGAGCAGGTAAATTAAGATGGGAACACCCAGCATTTTACCAGTCAAAATACTCGTTTCCGATTGGGGAGTGAGGCGAATAAAATTGAGCGTACCGCGCCGTTCTTCCGTCGCTAAATTATTAATCAGCAAATAAGTGCCAGCAACTAACAGTGTGAAAATAAAAATCACACTTAGCGAGAGGAATATGTATTCCCAATGTTCCCGCCACCACATTTGCATATCGAGTTGGTCTGTGGGGCAGAAATTATTGGATAAATAACTCTCAAACTCAGATTTTTTTGTCTTTACTTGGGCGATTTGTGATTTAAGTTCTTGTATTCTATCAGAGTTGAGTGGTTGAGTATTTCTATAACCATCTAATTGTCTATGAAGGTCATTAGATTGTCGAAAAATCTGGCTTTGTTGCTGTTCGTAAAATGGACGCTGACGACAGTACTTGCCGACTAGTGAATGTGTTTCACCAGGTAACTCTCGCAATTGATAAAGGAATAGTACCAGTTGACCAAGTAGTGATAAGACAACTGCAATTGCTACGTTAAAACCTTTGAGGCGTCCTTTCAGTTCTCGGAATAATTGAGGATTCCAATCGCCTACTCGGTCTATTAAATGGTGTATCATCAGAAATTCTCCATACTACCACAAGAAATTAAAATCTCTGGCTTATAGATAAAGTCGGTTAAAACAGACAAAAGTTCTCCGTTTTTTCAATTAACTTGCCTTGAAAATAAGGCAGCTATGCTGAAGGCAGAAGGAAGAACCAAAATCATCCTTCTTTGTGAACTTTTGCTCATGGAGTAAGATTGCAAAAGCCAATTGGATGAAAATAAAACCACAGATTAACACATCTATTCATATGAAAACCGCTGTAAGGTATAAGGCAATACGGTTCAGTTAAGGATTTTTAGTGGGATTCGCTTATTTGTAGAGACGCGCCATGGCGCGTCTCTACATTGTGTTCCTGATAAGGGTTCTGGTCTTATCTGAACCGTATTGAGGTATAAGGTAGGTGTGCCTTTTTGCCTTGCCGGCTATGGCGGCTTCACTCTGGAAACACAAGCAGTGAATGTGTAGTCTATACCTAGATATCCTTACTTTTATCAAAAGTGTCACGCCATGCCAGTGATCACGATTCGGGAAGAAGGAAAAACCGAAACCGGATTTGAGGCAACTCTCAGATTTGCAGGGGAAGAATACTTAGTTACCATTACTGAGCCATTCACTACCAAGGAAGAAAAAGAACTGGAGTGGTATTTTGAAGAGTGGCTGGAGTGCCCCTTTAGTGATACCACCATCGCCGAGAGGGCAGCAGCAAGTATTAAAAAGTACTGTGAAAAATTATTTAGCTAAGTTTTTACTGATAGAAATGCTTACAGCGAATATCAGCAACTGCGGAAAGGGCATAATTCGCTAGAGATAGAAATTGTGGGCAAAACCCCAGAATTTCAAGCACTGCACTGGGAGGCGCTGTGGGAACCTGGTTTTCCGCGACCACTGGCGGTAGACTGTGTGATGGTACGCAAGAGTATTAAACGTGGGGCAAAGCAAGCGGATGTTCCACAGTCGCCAGTGATTAATTTGCTGGTGGTGACAGCGCGACCGAATGAAGAACAAGATGTTGGTTATCGTACCATTTCCCGACCACTGATTGAGGCGATTGAAAATAGTCAGTTGGCGGTAAACGTGAAGTTAGTGCGTCCGGGTACTTATGAAGCACTCGCAAGACATCTGGAAGAGAAAGGCGCGGGCTTTTATCACATCATCCATTTTGATGCCCACGGGGCGTTGATGAAATATCAGGAGATCCAGAATGAGGCAACGGCAAAGCCCTATGCTTATCAGGTGAGATGGGGACGTTATGATTTGCAACGGTACGACGGGGTGAAGGCGTTTCTGTTTTTGGAAGGGGAAACCAAGGGCAATGCTGATCCGGTGGAGGCGACGGAGTTGGCAGATCTGTTGACGGGTAAGGGAATTCCTGTGTGTCTTCTCAATGCTTGTCAGTCGGGGAAGCAGGTGAAACCTCTTGTGGGGCAGGCGTCTCGCTTGGCAGAAGAGGGCGGGCAAGAAGATGCCCACCCCACAAGAAAAGATGCTCACACTACAACAGAAGATGACTACAGAGAGACTAGTCTGGGTAGTCAGTTGATGGCGGCGGGGATGCAGATGGTGGCGGCGATGGGGCTAGTAGCTGAATAAAAATATCTGGGTATATCTTGGTAAATATTCCGGAATACCCATATAATTGAATGTATTCTCTCACAGAAATAGCAATATGGGAGACATTCAATCAGTGACAATTAGCATCGGGGATGCTGCTAAAGAATTAGGAGTTTCGGTAGACACAATTAGGAGATGGGCAGACCAAGGAAAGCTACGTTATGAACGTGCTCCTAGCGGACATCGACGCTTTTATTTGGCAGACATTAAACGAATTACACCCAGAGACTTGCAGAAGTTGGATGAGCGCATAACGATTAACTATGCTAGAGTCTCAAGTCATGACCAAAAAAACGATTTAGTCCGACAAATTCAAGTTTTAGAAGCTTTTAGCGGATCTAATGGTTGGCAGTTTGAAACCATTCAAGATTTAGGAAGTGGTCTGAATTATAACAAAAAAGGAATTAAGAAGCTTATTGGTCGCATACTAAAAGGGGATGTTGGTAGACTCGTATTGACTCATAAAGATAGACTGTTACGATTCGGTTCTGAGTTAGTATTTGCTATCTGCGAGGAGATGGAGACCGAAGTAGTAATTATCAATAAATCCACTGAAGAAATTACCTTCGAGCAAGAACTAGTACAAGACATGATTGAACTAGTGACAGTATTTTCAGCGCGTCTTTACGGCGCAAGAAGCCGTAAAAACCAAAAACTAATCGACGGGATATCCAGTATTATTGATGAGGTAAAATAAATGACGACTCTCACGTATGTTAAAGGTTTACCGACACCAGCAGAAGAATTGAATAGTTTGGGAATGACTGATTTTGAGATGTTCCTCTCTGCATACAGTCCGGTATTCCACAAAGCAGCGTGTGAGACGGTTAATCATCTTAAATCAGTCGATACCTTCGAGAAATCGGGCTGGAACAGTTATTTACAAGTAACTTACGGAATCTCAAAACGTCATGCTAACGGCATAATTAGTCACGCTCAAGGCGCTGTGGATGCTTCAATTGAGCATCGGCAACGGCATATTAAAACATTAGAGGGTAAGCTAAAATCCATCAATTCATGGATTACTAAATCAGAGAAAAAGCTAGACGATGCTGTCAAATTTTATGCTAAAAAGAACTGGCAGAAATCTAAAACCGGATGTAGATTCCCGATATCATATTCGCTGAAATTTCGATACACTAACTGGAAAAACCTCCGATTTCAAATTCATAACAAGAAGCGTCGTGCTTACCAATTAACCAAACAGCTAGAGCATTTAAAGACAGCGCCCATTCAAACCGTCGTCTCAAAATCACAAGTATTTGTAGTTGGTTCTAGAGATGAATCGTTTGGTAATCAAGCTTGTCAATGGGATGGAGATATCCTCAAGTTTCGTGTGCCTGCCTGCCTAGAAGCTAAGTTTGGGAAATATGTTCAAACCAAATTAGGTAACTTTGAACGCAAAATCAACAGATTGCCCAAAGATGGTTCTAAGACCTGGCACTTCTTCCGCAAGGACGGGAAATGGAATGCCGCAGTGCAGTTTACTCCAGCGCCTGTAGAACGTGTTTCCAGACACTCCGCTTATGGCTGTATTGGGATTGATATGAATCCCGGATCGATTGGTTGGGCATATGTGGACGCTAACGGCAATCTGAAAGCTCATGGACAAATACCGTTACAGATGGGACTGCCGTCTGGCTTACAAGATGCTCAAATTGTCGATGCTTGCTTGCAATTGGCAACTTTAGGTGAGACCTTCGCGTGTCCCGTTGCTTGCGAAAGGCTGGACTTTTCTGCCAAGAAAGAGCTCTTGTGCGAACGAGGACGAAAATACGCTCGAATGCTCTCAGGCTGGGCTTATAGCCGATTCTACGAGTTGCTAGAAAGTATTTTAAGTAATCGGGGGATTTATCTGATGAAGGTGAATCCCGCCTACACCAGTATTATTGGATTGGTGAAGTATGCTCGCCAATATGGTCTAGCCAGTGATGAAGCTGCTGCTATGGCTATCGCACGACGTGCCATGAGATTGACTGAAAATATTCCTGTGACCATAACCGCCTATCTGCCCGTGAAGGATAGAAAGCACGTATGGTCACAGTGGAATCAACTGAATAACGCAATTAAGAAATCCGGCATGAAGCGTCACAACTTCTATGCTGTCTCTAACTGGGGGTCTTTGGTCAAACAATGGGCAGAACAATCTGTTCAGAGTAAGCCAAAGCGCTAAAGATGATTTCAAGGAAGATAAACCGCTAACTTCCCTCTGCAGAGATTTGTGGATTATTGCCCAGATATGCGTAGATTTTTAGAAGCGGTATACCGTCACTGCAGTATCAGCAAGCAAGAAAGTCCTACGAGAAGACTTTGCAACTGTATGATGTGCTTGAAGGTGAAGCAGAAAGACAAAAACAACTTTGGAAAGCTGTTTCCTACCACCAGTTGGGAAGGGTAGCCCAAGCATTGCGCGAATTTGAACAAGCAAGGCGCAATTACCAACAAGCTTTGCAAATCAAAATCGATTTTGGCGATCGCTATTCTTGTGCTCGCACCTACCACGAGTTGGGAAGAGTAGCCCAAGCATTGCGCGAATTTGAGGAGGCAAGGCGCAATTACCAACAAGCTTTGCAAATCTATATCGAATTTGCCGATCGCTATTCAAGTGCTGTCACCTACCACGAGTTGGGAAGGGTAGCCCAAGCATTGCGCGAATTTGAAGAGGCAAGGCGCAATTACCAACAAGCTTTGCAAATCAATATCGAATTTGGCGATCGCTATTCTTGTGCTGGCACCTACCACCAGTTGGGAAGAGTAGCCCAAGAATTGCGCGAATTTGAAGAGGCAAGGCGCAATTACCAACAAGCTTTGCAAATCAAAATCGAATTTGGCGATCGCTACTCTTGTGCAAGCACCTACCACCACTTGGGAATGGTAGCCCAAGAAAAGCGCGAATTTGAAGAGGCAAGGCGCAATTACCAACAAGCTTTGCAAATCACTATCGAATTTGGCGATCGCTACGAATGTGCTAGCACCTACGCGCAATTAGGATTGCTTGCACAAGCAGAGGAAAACTACGCGGAGGCGAGGGCTAATTTGCAAACAGCTTTGGAGATATATGTTGAGTATAAGGATGAATATTTGGCTGAGAAAGCACGGGAGATTTTGGAGAGATTACCAAAACACTAAATTCCCCCTCCCCGCAAGCGGGGAGGGGGTTAGGGGGTGGGGTGCTTCAGGGTTGGTTTCCTGGCGGTTGGTTTCCAGAAGCATCAGCATCTGGTTCGGTATATTCACAAAATATATCGATGCCGATATGGACAATGTACAACACAATAATAGTCGCAATGGTGGGGTCGAGCGGCACTCCAGTCATGCCTAGCAAAGAGACAATCAAGGCTGAGAGTAACGGCGCACTAGCGGGATTTTTTTTGTATTCCTGCACCTTGGTACGGAAACTCTCATCAGCGCCGCAGAGTTCTTTCCGCAACCGCTTCAGTGTCACTTCCCGCAGAGATTTTTGATAGTCTCTAGTAGCACCGAATTTCTCTAACAAAATCTCATCTAAACAAGCGTCAATGTCGCCGTTGTTTTGTTCCAGCTTAGTCAACGCTTCCTGTGCAGATGCATCATCTGGCAAAACTTCTCGATAGTACCGAATTTCATCGGTAGATAATTGAGTCATTTTGAATCTTGGTTATTTAATTTGGGAATAAGAGAACATCTGAATATCTTGCAGCATTCTTTATTAGACCGCATAACCGCCTAGAAATACAGCGCTTTCAAAAGCATAAAGTACAAACCACATGATAAGGGCACAGCATTGCTGTGCCCCTACAGTACTGCCGTGTGTTCTAGCCAATTGAAAACTGCTGTAATCAACTTTTTCCATAATTTACCAACTTTGGTGGTAAAATAATGTGTCAAAATTAAAAATGGGAAAGTTTATTTGCTTATAGCACAATACGGTTCGTCTAAAAACTTATCGCCCTGCTAACAATGCTTGTGTAGCAGACTCCCCAGCTAATTTCACTTGGCGTGCCAACTGGAAGCTTAACAATGCTAAGATACTCAACTGACTTAGAAAAGCCATAAAAATTGTGGTAGTCGCAGCCTCTGAAATACCCGTCCAAGAATAACTTGTGAATAGCCACAAAGTTGGCATTTTGTATGCATGAATGCCTAGTATTGCTAACAGTATCGGTGGTAAGAAAGCTGCTGCTATTATAGTGCTAATAGCCCAATAACCACGTTTGGGATTTTTTGTTAGTAGCATAAGTTGGGTGAAAATGGCGTAAATCATTATCAAACTTATGAACAAACCCACAGCTAAAAGTACCTTCATTCTATAAATAAGGTTAACTTCCGCCGGATGATACCAAAGTAAAATTCCCACTAAGAAGGGGGTAGCAGCGATGACAAGATTGATTGCTATTGCCAAAATAGCTGGGCTTTTTTCACCCAAAATTAAATCTTTTAACAAAGAGTTTTTCCGAGAATAACTGTTGCTACTCGTACCATTTTGGTGTCGATATCTTGCCCAATCTTGGATAGTTTGACGGTGCGGTGAGAGAATTGCTATTAACCCGAAAAATACCAATAAGTTCAAAGGACACTGCCAAGCTAGGTAGTTTTGCACATCATAGAAAGTTAACTTATTGATGTTTTGATAAACCCCGAAGTAAAATCCAAAATTGACAATTTGCAAGCAAGCCATCCAGAAATAACTTTGCTGTTTGTTCAAAATAGTAGAATTGGGATTGCGAAAACAACGCTTCAGTGCTTGCCAAACCCAGTAAGTCCACAAAGCATAATTCAATAAATGTAAGCTCACAATACCAACAACAGTTTTACCTATTGGTAAACCAAAAAACTGCAATTGTTTTAGCGATGAACCATCGTATATATTGAATAATTTGGGAAAGAGATAGTTAGTGACATCAAAGGGACTGAATATTCTAAAAAACACAGTGACAGGAATCATGTATGAGCGGGATGTTGCCAAACCCATAGTGACTAACAAAAATAATAGAATAGCACCACTACCTAACCAAGGTTGAAAACCACTAAACCAACGGCACCATAAACTAAACAGCAGTGCAGCACTGTAGAAGAAAATGCAGCTAGCAGCGAGGATTGCCCAGAAGCTCAAAATGTAACTTGTGGCTATATTAGCAGTATGTCCGGCAATGAAATGTAGAGGAACTGCTGTGAAGATGACCAGATAAATTAAGATGGGGACGCCCAGCATTTTGCCAGTCAAAATACTGGTTTCTGACTGAGGACTAAGGCGAATAAAATTCAGCGTACCGCGCCGTTCTTCCGTCGCTAAGTTATTAATAAGCAAATAGGTGCCAGCCACTAACAGTGTGAAAATAAAAAACACACTTAGCGATAGGAATATGTATTGCCAGTGGTCACGCCACCACATTTGCATATCAATTTGGTCTAAAGGACAAAATTGATTACTTAAGGTCTGATCAATATGATTTTGTTTGTCTTTGACTTCTGCTATTTGTGATTTAACTTGCTGAAGTTTTCCCTGATCGAACTCACTAGAACTGCTATAGCGTCGGAACTGTTCTTGCAGTTGTTGATATTGTATTGACAGTTCTCTGTCAAGTTTGATTCTTGCTTGCTCAAAAGTTAAACCTATTTTGCAGTATGGTGCGTACAGTGGGTAGTTTTCGCCAGGAAGTTCCCGCAATTGATACAGGAAAACGACCAACTGAACAAGTAGAGAAGTCACAACCGCTATCACAGCCGGAAAAACTTTCAGGCGACCCTTAAGTTCTCGTAACAATTGCGGATTCCAATCGCCGAGTTTTTCTATAAAGTTGATTATCATTTGAAAGAAACTCCACAATTAAGTGAACCAATTTGCATCAAAGTCGTTTAGACGCTTCAAACAGCGCGTCTCTACAAATGACTAATGACTCATCAAGATGCTTGCTTATGACCTAGTTTGAGGAAAATTGTTTCTAGGTCTTCTTGAGTACAGTGAAAATCAGTCAGAGGAACACCAGCTTTAACAAGCGATCGCAACAAATCTGCACAATCTTCCTGTTTTCCAGAAAAATTCACCCGCACACTATTTTTTGTAGACATCACCTCCCACTCTTCCACGAAAGGATTATTTTTCAGTTCGCCTAAAAGTTCGTCTAACTTCCCTAAAGTCGATATCACAATTTGCTGGCGGGCAAGACGTTGGTAGAGTTGTTGTAGTGATGCACTTTCTACCAAGAAACCGAGTTCCATAATTCCCACTGAGGTACACAGTTCTGCCAAATCACTCAGAACGTGGGAGGAAATCAATATCGTCATCCCTGCTTCTTGCAACACTTTGATGATTTCGCGAAACTGCATCCTGGCGATTGGATCTAATCCTGAAACGGGTTCATCAAGTAGCAAGACAATGGGTTCGTGGATAATTGTTCGCGCCAAACACAGACGCTGTTTCATTCCTCGCGATAAGGTTGAAATCAAGCTATTGCGTTTATTACCGAGTTGTATGAGTTCTAAAACTTCGTGTAGGCGTTGAGTGCGGCGTGGTTCTCGTAATTTATAAAGTCGGGCAAAATAATCTAGGTAATCCCAGACTGTGAGTTCATCGTACAGCGGATAGTCATCGGGTAAGTAGCCTAGACGACGCTTGAGGGTAGGGTTGGTTTTGTCGCGGCGTAGGCGATCGCCATTAATATAAATCTCACCCGTAGTTGGTTCCTCAGCAGCAGCCAACATCCGCATGAGAGTCGTTTTCCCTGCACCATTTGGACCAATCAGTCCGTAAACTTCACCCGCTTCTATTTCTAAATCAATATCATTAACGGCAACGTGTCTGTCAAATTGCTTCGTCAGTCCACAGGTGCGAATTGCCAATTCTTTTGTCATAGCTACTGGTGCGGTTTGGAATTATACTGAGTTGCATTCAGTCATCTAGACTGAAATTTTAACGCGCACGACACTGTCAACACCCCTGCCCTACGGTGAGGGGGCTTAAGCGCCTCAAACCGATAGGATTAGTTGACCAGACTAAGTACCTTGAGTACTACGTTAACGGCAAGTGTTCAAGTCCTACCTCGGAATGCGTAGCCAGTTCCAAGCTCTAGAAATCAGGGATTAAACAGGTTTAAAGGGTTAAGCCAGTGTCTTTGATATAGTTACCGACCGTTAACATTGTCGAGGCTAACATTACTCCCGCGAGGGAAGGCTCGAATGAGCAAACCGTTATGCGTACAGGTGAGTCCAGTCCTGAAGGAGGGTGTCCCTCCGCAGGGAACTGGCTCTCCCGTTGGGGTGAAAGATTTGAGATGGTAATTGTCCCGTCGAAAGTACATTACAAAAGTACACCGAGTCAAGTAACCCCAAGGCGGTAATGGATCGTAAAAAATGTAAAGCCGTCCTAGAAGGACGGGGTTTCTACCCACAGTTTTCGATGACATAGAGAACTGTCCACATCTAGCGCGTCTGGTAGCCTACCCTGTTTGTTTTGCTGTGATTGTTCAATAACAGTCAGCGTAGCTTCTGGCTACAGTATTTGTCAGGCTTGTTTCGGAAATTGAAACTAGTTTTAATGAAAACTTGATTTTCTCTCTAGGCTTTGCAGATTTTCTACTTTAATATATATAAATTTATATCTATAAATTTTTGTTTAGAATTAAGCAAAATAATCCCCTTCCATGCTGAACTTGGAAGGAGATTATCTTAAACACTATTTGAAAACTTAAATCTTGAATTTGTTGCCGCAGTATTAATTTGCAACAGGTGGCGTTAAGAGAGTACCCTGACTTCCATTATGAGATACTTCACTAATAGCATAGCGGTGTTCGGGAGCAGGATAGCCAGCTTGACCAAAGGTTTCGCTGATGGCTTTGTTAGTGTCGAAATACACCTGCCAGTAGTGTTCATTATTCGTGTATGGACGTACTGCCAGTACAGTTCCCGCCAAGTTAAACTCCAGAATATCTACCTCTGGTGCTGGATTTGTGATAACGTTAGGGATTTCGCTAATTCTGGCTTTCAAAAGGCGAATTGCATCGTTGTGATTTACACTATGGTGAAGTTGGGCAACGAGGTCAACGCGACGGTAAGAATTGGCTGAAAAGTTTTGGATGTTGTCTGCAAATATCTTATTATTGCCGATAATCGTCAAGATGTTATCGAGCGTATTAATCGAAGTTGTGAACAGTCCAATTTCTGTAACCGTACCCGTGACGCCTGCTGCTGTAATGAAATCACCAACTTTGAACGGTCGAAAGATAATTAAAAACGCACCTGCTGCAAAGTTTGCCAGTAGTCCACCCCATGCAGCACCAATAGCCACGCCAGCAGCTGCTAATAATGCTGCAAAGGAGGTTGTTTCAATCCCAAAAAAGCCGAGAAGTGCAACAACGAGAATGATTTTTAGTGTGACGCCAATGATATTGAGAAGATAGCTAACGATTGTCGGATCAATATGCTGGCTTCTGAAAGCACGTCGCACCAGTTTCAATGCAAAATCAATTAACTTTTGACCAACGACCCATAAGGCGATCGCACCTAAAAGCTTAAGTCCAAATTCAGTTAACAGTTGGATAGCAACCTGGCTGATCTGATTAAGATCCATAATCTTTCTCTATTTGTGGATCATAACTACAATACAGAGAAAATACCGTTAAACTATCCACAAATACGTAAAACTACTTTATTTTTTAAACTTTCGGTTATTATTGTATGGTAAAGAAGCAGTTAAAAAGTCTATCTTTATTCAACTACTGTCAGCCCTTCTCCTGCTGTTTGCGTTCTTCTTCAATGCTGGCGAAGATACCCCAAACGTAACATTCTGTTATCAGTGGTAAGCAAAACGTCGCCATTTCCTGCTTCTGTACAAGCAATATGCAGTGCATCATAATTAGCCAAGATAATGAAAACAGCCTCAGCTTCCAAACGAATTCGTTCTTGTGTTTGGTCATTAAAAGGGCGATTGAGGCAGCAAACATCTAAATAAATTAAAAACTCCATCGGTACATTTGCTAGGTATGATATTTTATCTGCAAGAATTTTTGCGCAATTAAACATTTACCCAGCTAAAACGAACTATGGCACAGCAGTACCGCATTACCCTACTCCCTGGCGATGGCATTGGACCCGAAATTATGGCAGTGGCGGTAGACGTGCTAAAAGTCGTAGGGAAGAAGTTTGATATTCAGTTTGAATTCACTGAAGCACTCATCGGTGGTGCAGCAATTGACGCTACAGGCGAACCCCTACCAGCCACCTCCTTGGATATATGCCGCAATAGCGATGCTGTATTACTAGCAGCTATTGGCGGTTACAAGTGGGATTCCCTCCCATCCCATTTACGCCCAGAAGCGGGTTTGTTAGGACTGCGTGCGGGATTGGGTTTATTTGCCAACTTGCGCCCCGCGAAAATATTGCCCCAGTTGATTGACGCCTCTTCCTTGAAACGGGAAGTTGTGGAAGGTGTCGATATTTTGGTGGTGCGCGAACTCACAGGTGGAATTTACTTTGGCAAGCCCAAGGGCATTTTTGAAACAGAAACTGGTGAAAAGCGCGGTGTGAATACGATGGCTTACACCGAATCGGAAATTGAGCGCATTGGGCGGGTGGCGTTTGAAGCTGCACGCAAACGCGGAGGGAAACTTTGTTCTGTGGATAAGGCGAATGTGTTGGAAGTTTCTCAACTGTGGCGCGATCGCATCACCAAACTTGCCGCAGAGTTTCCGGATGTGGAACTCTCTCATATGTATGTAGATAATGCAGCCATGCAGTTGTTACGCGCTCCCAAGCAGTTCGATACGATCGTCACAGGTAACTTGTTTGGCGATATTCTCTCGGATGCCGCTGCTATGCTAACTGGTAGTATTGGGATGTTACCCTCGGCGAGTTTGGGTGCTTCTAATCCAGGAGTCTTTGAACCCGTCCACGGTTCCGCCCCAGATATTGCAGGACAGGATAAGGCAAATCCTTTAGCACAAGTTTTGAGTGCCGCTATGATGCTTCGATATGGTTTGAACGAACCAAGTGCAGCAGATGACATTGAACAAGGAGTGTTACAAGTTTTACAAAGAGGCGATCGCACTGGAGATATAATGTCTCCGGGCATGAACCTTCTGGGTTGCCGCGCTATGGGCGAGGCACTTATTCAAGTCCTCGAAGCCGAATAATTGCCTAGGCTCAAACCGACAATTTTGGCAACATTTGCTGAAACTTTTCGGATAAACTATTAACACAAACCTACAACAAGATACAGTGAGTGGTGTACGCTTTAAAACAAGGACAAGC
This sequence comes from Kalymmatonema gypsitolerans NIES-4073, assembly GCF_002368435.1. Lineage (GTDB taxonomy): Bacteria > Cyanobacteriota > Cyanobacteriia > Cyanobacteriales > Nostocaceae > Kalymmatonema > Kalymmatonema gypsitolerans. Next base: position 8,375,792 of record NZ_AP018268.1, on the reverse strand, counting down.
AAATTATACCAACCCCAAAAATCAGCCAGCTTTGATTGATCCTGCCGTCATCAGAGCCGCTGGTCAGATTTATCACATCTACTGTGAGGTACATCCCGAAATGACTGGGCAACCTTCAGGAGTCGCAATTAATCGGTTTAATCACCGAGGTAAGGTGATTTTTACCAATCAACCAATCCTCTTGCCAGAAGAATGTTTCGTGCAATTGAATCAAATTGAATCGTATACGTATTAAGTCATAACTCATGAGTCATGAGCCAGTGTTATAACCTTTGAGCAAAGGACAAATGACAAAGGACAATTGACTTAATGGACACCTTGATCATAGTCCAGACAAGTGTCATAGTTTTCACCCTAGGAGCTTCTATTGGTAGCTTCATAAATGTTGTCGTTTATCGTTTACCAGTTCAGCAGTCGATTCTTTTTCCGCCTTCTCGCTGTCCCCATTGCTTAAACCAGCTCAAACCCTACGATAATGTCCCAGTGTTGGGATGGCTATGGTTAAGAGGGCGTTGCCGTTATTGTAAAAGTAAAATCTCTATCCGTTACCCTGTGGTAGAAGGGGTAACGGGTATTATTTTTTTGCTAATTTTTTGGATATTTAAATTTTCGCTCTCTACAATAGGCTACTGGGCGTTTTGCAGTTGGTTATTAGCGCTATCGTTGATAGATATAGATACAATGACATTACCCAACCCGTTGACTAAGTCGGGTTTGGTCGTGGGAATTGTTTTTCAGATGGTTTATGGTTTTTTATTAGAAGCGAGTTGGCTAGGATTGGTAGATCATTTCATGATCGCGATCGTAGGAGCAGTGCTGGGGTTATGGCTGTTTGATGCGATCAGAATCATTGGTTCAATTGTGTTAGGCAAAACTGCTATGGGTGGAGGAGACGCCAAATTAGCAGCCATGATGGGAGCATGGCTAGGATGGAAGTATTTCCTTGTTGCTAGTTTTCTTGCTTGTATGGTGGGAGCGATCGTAGGTGGAGGTAGTATGATACTATCGCCTCAAAAATGGGGACAAAAGATACCTTTTGGTCCTTTTCTTGCTTTAGGAGCAGTTATTGCTTTATTTGGCGGCGAGGCTATTTTATCTTCTTACTTGCGCTTATTCTTTCCAACCAGTTGAAACACAAGAACACAACCCAACAAATAACTCCCTCACTCCCTCACTCTCTCACTCCTGCATCTCCCTATCTCACCATTCCCCGCTACACTATAACTGTAAATTTCATCACCCCATCTATCTTTCAGCTTTTGGTAATATCAACATAGTGACTTGGATCACTCTCTTAACAACAAGTACTCGTTGGCAAGCAGAATTAATGCAACAACTGCTTGCCTCTCATGATATATCAACAAAAATTATTGATTTGGGGGTGAAATCGTATTTGGGGGCTGGGACTCCAGCCGCTTTACAAGTACGTTTACAAGATAAGTGGACTGCGTTGCTACTCTTAAGTCCCCCAGAAGACGAGCAAGAGACTTGAATTCGTTTACGTATTTTCGTTAAGCTGGCAACCAAAGATGTATACAGAAGGTCTGATTTGCTTACAAGAGGAATTTGAATAAGTAGTTATGAGTTATGAGTCATTAATCCTTAGTATGGACAAAGGACTAATGATAAAAGAATAAAGACAACAAACAAGGGGCTTGACCTCTTTTCGACATACTATCCACTCAAATAAAATACAAATGGCGAACAACGAAGAATCACGCGGTTTAAAATCTCTGTTAGATTGGTTTGCAAATCGACGGAAATCAGGGTCTACCATCCTGGAACGTCAAGAACGTGAAATTGCTGATGGGCTGTGGCATAAATGTTCTAACTGTGGTGTCTTGACATATACCAAAGACTTGAGGGCGAACCAAATGGTTTGTGTCGAGTGCGCACATCATAATCGAGTTGATAGCGATGAACGCATCCGTCAATTGATTGACGCAAACAGTTGGAGACCAATGGATGAGCAATTGCGCCCTACCGATCCATTGCAATTTCGCGATCGCAAAGCTTATAGCGATCGCCTGCGGGAAATGCAGGACAAGCTTGATTTAGTAGACGCCGTTAAAACTGGTTTGGGTCAAATAGACAGTTTACCTATTGCTCTTGGCGTCATGGACTTCCGCTTCATGGGTGGAAGCATGGGGTCTGTAGTGGGAGAAAAACTGACCCGTTTGATTGAGCAAGCCACTCAGCGACGTTATCCTGTAGTGATTGTTTGTACCTCTGGTGGAGCCAGGATGCAAGAAGGGATGCTCTCGCTGATGCAGATGGCGAAAATTTCAGGAGCTTTGCAGCGTCATCGGGAAGAGCGGCTACTGTACATTCCCGTTTTAACAAACCCCACCACAGGTGGTGTGACAGCAAGTTTTGCCATGTTGGGCGATATTATCTTGGCAGAACCGAAAGCTACGATTGGTTTTGCTGGTCGGCGAGTGATTGAGCAAACCCTACGAGAAAAACTGCCGGATGATTTTCAAAGTGCAGAAGACTTGCTAAAGCACGGTTTTGTCGATGAGATTGTGCCTCGTACTCAGCTCAAGAAAACTTTAGCACAGTTGATTGCTTTGCACCAGCCACCCGCACCAACGACAACTCACAATATGGTGGTTTGGGAAACAAGAAGTTTGAGTTCTACCGTTGCAGAGTAACGGCAGATGGGGAGTGGGGAGAAAAGGGAAAAGTTTGTACGGACACAAGGCTTTGCTGATTCGTGTCAACAATCACGTGCAAACCTTTATCCCACTTTGGTTTACCCCACCCGCCTCGCTCAAATTCGCTCGTTCAAAATTCACGCGTTCAAAGTTCAAAAATAAGATTCTTCATTTTGAATTCATAATTTTGAATTTTGAATTCTCTAAAGGGGGTGGGGTTAAATGAACTCTTTGTGCACCCCATCACTCCTATTTCAGTGTTTAGGACAACTGGTAGGAGTGCCATCAGGGGTAATTTGGGCATGAACGCAATGTCCAGAGACGCTGACACCAGCGATTGCCCAGAGGGCAGTGGCTTTGCCAATCGCAATCCCTAAGAACCAACCCAAACTATTACTCATCTTGGACATTGCACCCTCCAGCACTCGGTAGCAGTTCCACTATTTTTCAGTCAACCACAATTAGTGAACCTCAGCTTAACGGTATCGCGGAAGTCCCCACCTTCAATGTACTCATAAGGTGGGGATTACTGCGGGCAACGATGAAGACATCCCCGACCAACTTAATCCGCAGGATTGACAGGACTGGGGATGGCTGAGGAGTTGCCAATCTCTGGTGTCGGCAGTCGGTCAATCCAGTCTTCTACCAATTGAGTCATCGTTTTTTCTTTACTTGCTGCATATAATCTAAGCTTATTTAAACGACGTTCAGATATCCGTAAGTTCAATCCTTTTTTATTCATACTTATCTACACAACATCTACATAAATGATAGTATATAGATGGTTGTTGATCCACCCACTCGACTCACAACAAACGGTCACAGTAGAGGTCATACTCGAACCCTCGTCTAAGAGCGAGAGAAAGGGGGAAAGATTCCAGTCACTGGTTCGCCTACTACTAAAGCGGTAAAAAATAAGCCATACAGGAATGTACGAAAAATAATAACTGTCCCAGGAAGTGGGATGGCTGCGCGGGTTCTCCACGGGGAGATAAAGGTAGCAATACCTCCAGACGCTGTGTAAGACTTAGACCGGATTTAGTTCCGCACACCCAACAATGAGTGTACCCAACAGAGCAACGGCAAATGAGACGCGTTCGCGAAGCGTGCGCCTTAGCGCTTAACCCATACTTCAAGCGTTCGCGCAGCGTGCCGTTAGGCATAGCTAAGTATGGGTACTTCACTACATACATACATACTTCTTGACTTAAGGAGTGCAGGCTTTATGCAACGGAAATATTCGCCCCTCCTCGCTTGCGGTGAGTCCAGCGCTGCAGGCGGGTTTCCCGCCGTAGGCGACTGGCGTAAGCGCAAAGCGTGCCGCAGGCATACGCGTAGCGTGCCGAAGGCATACCCGGAGGGGGAGGGGTTGGGGGTGGGGTCAAAATCGTACTGCATCAAATGCAAACCGCTGTAGATTCAATCAAGAATCTGTGTACTCTAATCACTACTAAGCGGGAAATTTACGCAAAGCTTTATTAATTTTTACAAAACTTTTGAAATCTTATAAGTCATTTGACGTACATATGACATCAACTACCAATAAGTCACTGTATGTCTGCCAACCAGGCTAGTGCCTAACTTTCAACTACATTTCTACGAAATATCGAGAGATTTTGTACCATCTGGGTGAAAGATTGCCTTCCCGGTTCTTGGACAAACATCAGCGGGACAAGCGCTGCAAGCCGGAATACGGCAGAGACTGCGAACAATCCTGCTAAGCCTCCAAAGGAAGGATTTTCTGCGACGAAACCGCCTATGGTAGTACCTAGAGCACCACTCACTCCGCCAACTGCAGCAGTAGTCGCGAAATAGATGGATTTATTTTTAACTGGTGTCACCTCTATGTGCAGATTGTTGTTGCACAAGTCAAGTGCTGCCCAGTTACCTCCAATAAAGATGTGTATCAGCGGCAACCATAGCCACAAATCCCATAAATCAATAAGGTTAGTACCAATCGCCAGCCACAGCAGCGGTACGCTTGCAGCCACCATCCCTACAACAAGCAAAATTGGACGATTGCCGATTTTGTCTGCTAACCTGCCCCAAATGATAAGCATCAGCAGATTCGCCCCCGCTTGAAGGCTACCATACAAAGTTACCCAGCTTACCTCTAAATTGAGCGTGCCCAGCATATACATGTTGAAGAAGGGGAGGCTGAGGTTAGCAGCAAACATCCACGAGCTGAAATACAGCAGAAACTTTAAAAAGTTAGAGTTCTTCCAGATGCTGTCTTCAGCAGTTGCATTTTTGCCAGACTCGACAGTTTCTGGCTGGGTATCAGTAGTATTACTTGCATTATTTGCATTATCAGAAACTGCCTTTTGGGCAGAAGACCTCATGGCAGCAGCGTTTTGTTCCTGTGGGTTCACATCCACTTGGAAGTACTGACACCCCAAGCTTATTAACCCCGAGATGACACCCACAAACAGCACCACGCCATAACCTTGTAGAGTCCCACCGGGCCATTTCGAGACAGCTAGACCAGCTAAAGGTACACAAACCAAATTGGTTAGGCTAGCCAGACTGTTACGTAATCCGAAATACCGCCCCCGCAACCGCCGAGGTACGAGGGTTGCCATCCACGACAGCCATGATGAACTATCGAATGCTGCCGTTAGATTGGTTAACAAGACAATCACCAGCACCAGCATCACCACTTGGTGAGAATTAATCCGTCCTAAGCTTAGGGCTGCAATGCCAATGACTAGAAGTAGCCAGAGTAACCGACTAGTCCCGTTTGTCAACAAGGAATACCGAAAGCGACTGGTTGTGCGTTCTGACAGGTAAGCACCCAAAGGCTGGATGAGATTTACTATCATCGCGATAGAAGACAGCATCCCAAAAACCACGGGACTGGCATCTAACTCTACCAGGAAATTACTGAGCAAAATCCCGCTACAAGTAATATTCATAAACGTTGCGAACACAGCATCCACGGTTGAGGCTTTTAGGCTGGTGCGAATACCATCCTTAGAGAGCCGTGGGCCGAGTTTTGAGGTAGGAGAGGGTGCTGTTTGGGAAACTGTAATCTGGGTTATTTCAGAAGCAGTCATTTCAAGTGAAATAGAATCCATAATTTACATCTACAGGTAGATGAAACATCTCTAACTGTGTGGGTAATCGTTTGTTATTCTAACTTGCATTTCTCAACAAAAATTTAGATAACAAAGAAATTTCATCCTAAGCTACAAAAACAGTATGTAAAGTGACAGAATTTTTCTCTAGCCGTAATGCGAACTAAATTGTTGAAATTTTTGGGACTGTTAGTAGCGATCGCCCTCTCGGTTATTGCTTGTCACAACCTACCCAATCCTAGCGCCTCAGAACCAACTCCTGTGCCAACTCCTGTAACCATCAAACTTGGTGGTTGGATAGCTAGTCCAGCAGAGCAAAAACTCTTGAAAGAAGTATTACAAGACTTTGAAGCACAGCACCCAGGTATCAAAGTCAGACATGAGGTCATCAACGACCAATACATGGATGTCATTAAAACCCGTTTAGTTGGTGAAGCTGCACCTGATGTCTTCTATTTAGATGGTTTTGAGGCTCCTTTCTTCATGAGCCAGAATGTTTTAGAACCACTGGATGCATATATTACCTCCGAATTTGACCTACCTGACTTTGAGCAAACGCTACTCAATAGCTTCAAGTACGGTAATCATATTTATGGTCTGCCCAAGGACTATTCCACACTTGCTCTGTTTTACAACAAAAAAGCTTTTGCTGCTGTAGGGTTAACCACACCTCCAAAAACTTGGGAGGAATTACGTACCTACTCACAAAAGTTGACCGTAGACCATAACCGAGATGGCAGAATTGACCAATATGGCTTCGGGGAAATCCCTGAATTAGCGCGTCAAGCTTACAAAATCAAAGCTTTTGGTGGGCAACTTGTAGACCAGAATGGTTATGCAGCCTTTGCCAGTGATGCCGGATTGCAAGGATTACAGTTGGCGGTAGATCAGTATCAAAAAGACCGCTCCTCAGCACAAAAATCTGATGTTGGAACCAACTCAGGGAGTGAAATGTTCGGTCAGGGTAAAGTCGCAATGGTGATTGAAGGGAACTGGGCAATTCCCTACCTAACGGAAACCTTCCCCAATTTGGAGTTTGCAACCGCAGAATTACCTAGCATTAATAATAAGAAAGGCACGATGGTATTCACTGTTGCCTACGTGATGAACAAACAAACCCAACACAAAGCCGAAGCCTGGAAGCTGATTTCTTATCTTACAGGTAAAGAAGGTATGACAAAGTGGACGAAAACAGGCTTCGCTTTGCCATCGCGTAAATCTGTTGCCCAAAAATTGGGTTATGACCAAGATCCCTTACGGGCTGCACTTGTGGCAGGAGTGGATTATGCTATGGCTTGGCAAGCAGGTGACTATCCAGCAGCGATTATAAACAATTTTGATAACCAGTTTGTTAGTGCCTTACTAGGACAGCAACCACTACGACAGGCTATGCTGCAAGCGCAGGATGAGGCAAATGAACTGATAAAGGCGATCGCCATGGAGTGAACTACCTACACTTCCCTGACGGGTAAGTGTAGGCTTCCCAATTCATTGGGGATTGCCTCGGTCTTGGTGGATTTTTTACGTCCAGAAGACTTTGGTCTTACATCCCCTCGGTGGGCAGAAGCGCTAGTTCCTAACGCCCATAATCGCAAACCTTCATTTTTTATATTGATTGCAGCATTGATGTCTCTATCGTGCTGCTTCTGGCAGTGTGGACAATCTACAAACCTAATAGCCAATGAATCATAACCATTTTGTAACATTGGGATTGGTAGTAGAGTCTGACTACAAAGTTGAGAAGATGGAAAGAAGCGATTTATTTCAAGATAAGTATGCCCAAATCTCTCAGCCTTGTATTTCAGCATGGTTAAAAACATTCCCCAACCTTGGTCACTAATAGCTTTTGCAAGGTTAGGATTTTTCACGATGTTCTTGACTGCCAAATCTTCTACACAAATCACTTGGTTTTCGTATGCTATTTTGCGAGATAGCTTGTGTAGAAAATCCTCTCTGACTCTAGCTATAATGCTCGTAACTTTTGCTACTAACTGTTTAGCCTTACGACGCTTGTTAGATGTTTTGTCGGTTTTCCTAGATAATTTCTTTTGTTTACGTTTTCTATTCTTCTCTAACTTTGCTAGTCGCTTCTTAGGTAGATCATATTTTGAACCGTCAGAAGTTACAGCGAAATTTTTCAATCCAAGGTCTATCCCAATAGCCTCGTTAACGGCAACTACTGGCTCATCCTCTTGATTGAATAGAACAGATGCATTATATCTACCAGATGCATTTTTCGATATGGTTACAGTTGTGAATTTTGCATCTGGTAGATATGAGTGAAACACGGCTTTAACCATCCCCAATAACCCCGGAAACTTAATGACAGAATCCTGTGGCATAAGTTTTACGTTTTGAGGATATTGAATCGATTGTTTACCATGTTTAGACTTGAAATTGGGATATTTAGCGCGTCCTTCAAAGAAGTTGACGAATGCGCTAGAAAGATTAAAAGTTACTCGTTGCAATACCTGACTATATGCAAGCCCTAACCATTCATATTCTTTCTTTAACCCTGGCAATAACTTGTCCATCGCAGCCTTGGAAAGCCCTTTCCCTGTTTCTTTATACGCTGTGGTTGTAGCATTTAGCATATAGTTCCACAACCAACGAGTATTGCCAAAACATTGAGCTAGATAAGACTCTTGCTCATTAGTAGGATAGATTCTGACTTTGACTGCTCTGTACATGGTGAGTCCAGTTGGCGGTGAGACAGCCCTGAAGGAGGGTTTCCCTCCGTAGGGGACTGCGAACCCGAAGGGTGTCGGTTTCCGTCCCGCCAAACTGGCGAACCCGGAGGGTATCGATTTTTTACCGTGTATCCAAATTCATGATAACACAAAAACTTGCAGCAAGTCTAAATATACAAATCTGTTCGTTTCCGACCTGTTCTCCTCCCTCGCCGTTGACGGTCGGAGAACCGTCGTCAACTCACAAAGCAATTCATGAGGACAGTACTGGTCTCACCTCCTGCAGCGCTGGCTCGTCTTGGCGGTTGATAATTCTCATAAATCAAATAGGACTGCTATGGGGTCGCTCAAGATGAATGAGTGGTATAAACAAGATCTCGCGTTTATTCATGATGTCGGTTTCGGTGATTGGGCGCTTAAATCTGCTCCTGGCATTTTGGAAATCCTAAACTGTAGCCAAATACGGGAAGGTCTAATAGTAGACTTAGGTTGCGGAAGTGGATTATCGGCGCAAGAATTTACGAAGGCTCATTACAAAGTCCTCGGAATCGATATCTCGCAGTCAATGATCGAAATTGCACGAACAAGAGTACCAGATGCCGAGTTTCGGGTTGAATCGCTCTTCAAAGCTGACATTCCGCCATGCAATGCTGTCATTTCTCTGAGTGAATGTCTCAACTACCTGTTTGATCCAGACAACAATAGCCAAACGCTTGTTGAGTTTTTCTACCGTATATATAACGCGTTAACTCCTGGAGGGGTTTTTATCTTCGACATTGCGGAACCGGGACAAGTGACACCAGGAACCCCAAGCAAGAACTTTACCGAGGGAGAGGACTGGATAGTACTTGTTGAAAAAGAAGAGGATCGAGACAGTGAAATACTAACGCGACGAATCATCACTTTTCGCAAGGTGGGTGAACATTACAGACGAGATGACGAAGTCCACCGTCAGCAATTATACAAAGGGGCAGATGTGACAGCAAAGCTTCGTCAAGTAGGCTTTAAGGTTGAAACAACCCAAAGTTATGGTCAATTTCGTTTACCCAAAGCTCATCTAGCATTTATTGCATACAAACCAGCGTAAGGGTTAGGGGTGGGGTCTACCCACCTTGTGTTGGTAATGATAAGTGTTTAAACGGGCTTAGTACAGAATTTCACAAGTTCCTAACGAATTAATTTCAGAAAGGCTCTGCGTTACTCTGCGCTGACTCCGCGTCCCTCTGCGTTTTAAAAGGCTACGAATTAATGCAAAGCTGTACTTAGTATCACCTTAATAATGGTTACCAGATTTGCGGTGATGCACAGCGGTAACACCATCATCATCTAGCAATTTGCCGTTATCCACAGTTGCATAAACAAGCCAATGATCGCCTGCTTCCATCCGGCTTTTTACGGAGCATTCTAAGTATGCTAAAGCATCAGTGAGAACGGGAGAGCCATTTTCGGCTTCTTGGGCGGATACACCATCAAATCGGTCTTGTCCGGGATCAAAGGGTTTGAGAAAGTGCTTCATCAACCCTATGTGATTTCCTTCTTTAAGAACATTGAGGACGAATTTGTTTCCAGAGTGTGTCAGTAGTTCCACAGCGCGGTCTTTCGCCACAGCAACTGTTAAAGCAGGAGGGTTAAAGCTTGCTTGAGATACCCAAGAGGCTAACATGGCACTGGATATATCGCCTTGCTTTGCTGTAAGGACGCATAGTGAACCAACAACGCGCCCAACTGCTTGTTCAACATTTGTTGCGGGTTGGCTGGGGGTACGCACTTTTTTCGCTTTCTTCAGGACTTGGGCAAAGTCGGTTCCTGCTTCTTCACACATTTGCAAAGTGGCATCGTTGGGTTTAAACTTGACGCGGATGGTGTCAAACCCAAAGCGATATCCAGCATCTTTGAGTTTGCCTTCGATTAAATCAACAGCTTCTCCACTCCAACCGAAAGAACCAAAGACACCTGCAAGTTTGTTGTTAGTGGCTGTGGAAAGAACAATACCCAAAGCTGTTTGGACAGGAGTTGGTGCATGACCGCCAAGGGTGGGGGAACCAATGACAAAACCAGATGCTTTTTCAACTGCAGCGCGGAGTTCTTCAGGATCAGCAAATTCGCAATTAATAGATTCTACACTGACACCTGCTTTAGTGATGCCACGGGCGATCGCCTGCGCTAAAGTTGCTGTGTTTCCATACGCTGACGCATAAATCAACGCTACCCTTGTATCGGCAGATGTTTGCTGCTGACTCCACTGATAATAACCTTTCGTCAGTTCGACTAAGGCATAGCGTACCAGAGGACCGTGTCCAGTAGCATACAATCTGATGGGCAGGTCGGCAAGTTTATCCAGCGCTGTTTCCACTTGACGAGCATGAGGAGCCATCAGGCAATCAAAATAATAGCGCCTATCTTCATTAAATATCTCCCAGCCTTCATCAAAAACCTGGTCCCCACAAATATGCGCCCCAAAAAGCTTATCTGTGTAGAGAATTTCCGTTTGCCGATCATAGGTGCAAAGTTGGTCTGGATAGCGGGGGTTGGGGGTGGGAATGAATTGCAAATTATGACCTTTGCCTAAATCTAAAGTCTCTTCTCCCCGCATGACGATAACTGGCAAATCTGGATTTTCCAGTGCGCCACGCAAATTTTTTGCCCCAGGGTTAGAACAAACAAAAGTTATTTGCGGTGCGAGTTCTAGCAAAGCTTTTAAAGTTGCAGCGCGGTTGGGATTGACGTGACCGAGAATGACATAATCAATATCTGTTAAATCGAACCGCCGCTGCAAAGCTTCCAGGTAAATTTGCGTAAACGTTTCCCCTGGAGGGTCAATAAGGGCTGTTTTGTCTGCTTTGATCAGATATGAATTGGCAGTTGTCCCTTTTGCTAGAGCATATTCTATTTCAAATCTCAGACGTGACCAACTGCGAGAACGAAGCACAGTTGTGTCTGTAGCGATGGGGAGAACCTGAACGTCACGGGGCTTAGTTTCTGACATAAGTTATATTAAAATTCAATATTGAACTGTGTGCTTCATGTAGAGGCGATTTTGGTCAGCACATCGGCGAGATGTGCTGGGCGAGATAAGAATGGGCTATGACTCCCAGGCAACTCAATGGCATCAATTCCAAGACGTTTGCGTGCAGCATATCGACACCATGCAGGCGAAAGCGAACGATCCTCACTACAGACGATATACGCGCAGTCCATATCTGACCAAGCTTGTAGGGGACTGACTTCAGTTATGTATAAAAGCTGCTGATTTCGCAACTTCGGAATTGCCCAACGCGCCACATCTGGCTCGCAGTCGTGAAAGAGAAAGTCTCTGGCTGCAGCCTCGTCTTGTGAAGGGTTTATGCCCAGCGCCGCCGGATTGAACATATTTGGCTCATCGCGGAACTGCTCGAACTTATCAGCTTCTGGCAGATCGTAGCCTATTGCCTTAAGTAAGTTGGGATCTACTTCGTCATAAAACTGGTCAAGAAGACTTACACCAATGTGGGGGATGAGTCCAGCAACGAAAACAAGCTGACGCACTGGACGCTGACTGGCAACGACGGGGATAATTAAGCCTGCCATCGAATGACCAACCAGCACCACATCATCTTCAAATCCTTGTAGCGCCTTGCTCACGACTTCGACATATTGAACCACACCAGCCGTGGCGTCTTCAATAGGCAAATCCACTGCTACCGTCTGATGACCTCGCGCCTGCATCTGTTGGGTAAGTAGATCCCAACTCCACGCACCCAGGTAAGCACCCTGAACCAGACAAAAAAGACTCATAGGCGGTTATCAGTTCTTTGGTAGAGTGGACTGCTGTTTTTAATAGTGATTTCCAACTTTACGATGGTGAACTGCTGTGAGTGCATCCGGTTTGGAAACCCGTCCTGCATAAACGGTGCTGTATACAATCCAATGGTCGCCACCATCCATGCGACTGATAACTTCACACTCCATATATGCCAACGCGTCAGCAAGGATGGGCGCACCGTTTTCGGCTGGCTGGGTTCTCACTCCTTCAAAGCGGTCAGCACCTGGGGCAAAGCGTTTGAGGAAGTGCTTCATGAGGCGTTGATAATTACCTTCTTCAAGGGCGTTGAGGACAAATTTATCACCTACTTGCATGAGTGATTCAATTGCCCTATCTTTGGCGACAGCTATGGATATTCCTAAGGGTTTGAAGCTGGCTTGATTTACCCAAGAAGCTAGCATGGCGCTGGACACATCACCTTTTTTGGCGGTGATGATGTATAATCCGCCGCTGATTCTGCCTAATGCTTTGTCGAGGTCAGCACCGAGAGATTTCATTGCTTTGATGCTGCGATCGCGTGTCACCCACTGACCTAAGTCTGTCCCCGCTTCTTCACACAGTTTGTATGTTGCTTCCCCTGGGGTTTCTTTTATCCGAATTCCTGGGAACGCTAGTGTTACACCCAAATTTCGGAATTTACTCAGCAACGGGTCAATCGGTTCGTCATCGCCACCGCCTGATTCAAAGATGCCCACAGCTTGCTTTTCATTCACAGAGCCTACAATGGTTCCTAAAGCAGGTTGCATACTCGCTGCACTAGAAGCTGGAGGTATTCCGACAACAATTCCAGCACACCGACCTACAAGTTCGCGCAACTCTTGTAAATCAACTCCAGAACGCAAGTCTACCAGTTCTACAGCAACGCCTGTTTTGGTGATACCGCCGGCAATTGCTTGGGCTAAGCGATCGCTATATCCGTAATTTGAAACATAAAATACCCCAACAGTTGTTTCTGCTTTTGCCTGGGTTTTGCTCCAAGTACGATAGCGTCCTGTCAGTTCGTCAACATTGTGGTATAATAGTGGACCGTGACCTGTGGCAATCATGCTGATTTTTTTCAGTTCATCCATCCGTTTGAGGGCAGACAGAACTGAACGCGCATTAGGAGCCATCAAGCATTCGTAGTAATATTCAAAATCTGCTTCTATCGCTTTTAAGTCTTCGTCAAACGTGCTATCGGAGCAATAGTGCAACCCAAAAGCATCGCAGGTGAAGAGAGTTTGGGTTTTGTGGTCGAAGGAGAAGATCGTGTCGGGCCAGTGTAAATTGGGTGCAATCACGAATTCTAGTTCGTGTCCATTGCCCAAATCAAGGCGATCGCCATTTTTAACAATTTGCCGCTTAAATGGAGTATGCACGAAATTCTCAAGAAACTGGATTGCCACTTTGGAACCAACAACGGTGACATCCGGCGCGAGTTGCAGAACGTCTTTGACTAAACCGCTGTGGTCTGGCTCAGTATGGCTAATAATGAGATAATTAATTTCTGCGGGATTTATCAAACCTTTGAGGGTATCCAAAAACAGCTGGCGAAACTTTTCATGCGACGTATCGACCAGAGCTGTTTGCTCACCGCGTATCAGGAATGAATTGTATGTAGTACCATTTTGCAGACCAAACTCGATGTCGAAGCGATCGCGATCCCAATCCAGAGAACGGATTGCCGTCGTATCCGGAGCAATCTCGACAGTCTGCATGGTTAGCCTTTTTTTTGTTCTTTCGGTGAGCGCTACCATAACCAGCCTCCTTAGCAACTGAGTATTTATTACTCTGTCCCTATTGTGACACGAGTTAATTGTAAAGTTTTAATAAATAATCTATAGATAACTTAAAAAAACCAAAAGTTTCACGTAAGGGTGAGGAATGTAGGAGTTCAACAGCAGATGAGAGACTCTCCGCAGACAACTTGGTTGGGGTTAATGATTGGAAATTCCCGGCTGCATTGGGCATGGTTTACAGGTGAAAGGCTCATTTCTGCTTGGGATACAGACTATCTACCAGCAGATGTTGTCCAGCAACTGTCTGAATCTCAAACACTGCAAGATCTAATCCCAGAGAACCTTGCTCTCAATACTCCCCCCACTCCTCCACTCCTCCTCGCCTCTGTCGTTCCCAGTCAAACAGCACTCTGGCAAACTTACCATAATGTTCATATTCTTACCTTAGACCAAGTTCCTATAGAGGGGATGTATCCCACACTGGGAATTGATCGCGCCTTAGCTTTATGGGGTGCTGCACAGAGTTGGGGTTTTCCCATACTGGTGATTGATGCCGGGACAGCACTGACATTTACAGGTGCAGATGCTAACCATTATTTGGTTGGAGGCGCAATTCTTCCAGGGTTAGGCTTGCAGCTTGCTACTCTAAGTGGAAGAACAGGACAATTACCAAAAGTTGAACTTCCCCAGCAACTTCCCGAAAGGTATGCTCTAAATACTCAACAGGCTATGCAAAGTGGGGTTATTTACACTTTAGTAGCTGGAATCAAAGATTTTATTGAGGCGTGGTGGCGCGATTTTCCTGAAGGTAATGTTGCAATCACTGGAGGCGATCGCACTTTGTTAGTAAATTATCTGCAATCCCAGTTTTCTGAAATTGCAGCGCGTTTGATGGTGGAACAGAATTTGATATTTTGGGGAATGCGATCGGCTACGCTCCGGCATAGCCCATCACTATTTTTTTAGATGGCTAGCAGCTTCTTTCTATCCGAATTACGTTTGAGTAGTAAACCTACACCCGCAATACCAAAAGCTAAGATACCCAAGCTAGAGTCTGACTCAGGGATTGGTTGCTTACGGACAACTTGAAGATTGGTAATCCGATCAGTGCTAAGTGGCGCTGCCGTTGTAGGATCGTATAACGTAATAAACGAACCACTAGGGTAGGAATTGGGGTCGTCGGAAAGTTTGGGCAGTTCTAAAAGGTTGCCATTGTAAATGATACCAGCGCTAATTCTACACGTATATGTAGTTCCGCTTGAACATCCAGACGGATAAGCAGCTCCGCTAAGAACTCCGGTAAATGGAAAACCAAAAACGGGAGCAAGAATATCAGAACTCAATTCTGGGGCAACCTGATAATCAGCAGTGCCACCGCTCACATTTAGCTGCGGTGATAAAAAAGAGAAGTTGGAAACAGCATTAGGGTATAAAATTCCTCTGAACCTAGCTCCAAGTTGACGTAGTTCAGGAGCAGGGGCAATGTCCGTGTCTAAGGTAAAAGAACCTGTTGCGCCACTTTCAGTAGTAAAGTTAAAGTCTAATGGGGCAGCTTGAACTGGAGCTACAGCTACAGTTAAGAGAGCGGTAAATGCCGCTCCTGCAACAGTCATAGATAACCTTTTCATCTCCATACATATTTCCTTAATCATGCGATCGCACTTTGTTAGTAAATTATCTGCAATCCCAGTTCCCTGAAATTGCAGCGCGTTTGATGGTGGAACAGAATTTGATATTTTGGGGAATGCGATCGCCGAAGGCGGGGCGTAGCCCATCGCTATTTTTTTAGATAGTTACCTGCTTGTTTCTGTCCGAATTGCGTTTCAGTAGTAAACCTGCAAGAGCAATACCAAAAGCTAATATACCTAACCTAGAGCCTGATTCAGGGACCACTTGTTTACGGACAACTTGAAATTGGGTAAATTCCTCAATTCCAACCGACTCTCGCGTTATGGGGTCAATTAACATAACACCAAGACCTATAAGATCCGAAGGGTAGGAATTAGGGTCATCGGAAAGTTTAGGAAGGTTTCCTGCGTAGCCTACACCAATATTAATGACACAGGTGAAATTAGTTCCCCTTGCACACCCAGCTGGATAATCAACACCAGCAAGAACCGGACTACCAGGAGGACCAAGAAAAATAGATGGGATAACTTCCCAGTCAGCAGTTTCACCGCTCACCTGAAGCTGTGGTGATGAAAAAGAGAAGTTAGAAACAGCATTGGAGTATAAAATCCCTGGATTTTGAGGTCCAAGTCCTAAAGCTGGCTCACCAAAGGGGGGAGTGTCTGTATCCAAGGTAAATGTTCCTGTTGCACCACTTTGACTCTTTAAGCTAAAGTCAAGTAGAGCAGCTTGAGCTGGATTTACAGCTACAGTTCCCAAAGTTATAAACGCTGCTCCTCCAACAGCCATAGATAACCTTTTCATACCGATAAATATTTGCTTAATCATGCGATCGCACTTTGGTAGTAAACTATTTGCTATCTCAATCCCCTGAAATTGCAGCGCATTTGATTTCTTGGGGAATGCGGCAAAAAACTATGACCTATGAATTAAGACTTGTGTAGCCTTACCTGTTCTGTCCGAATTGCGTTTCAGTAGTAAACCCACGCCCGCAATACCAAAAGCTAATAAACTCAAGCTAGATCTTGACTCAGGGATGGGTTGCCTAAGGGTAACTTGAAGATTGGTAATATCGTCACCCAGACGCTCTTGAGTTGTCGGATCGTAGAAATCAACACCAAGACCTATAGAGTAGGAATTGGGGTTATCAGAAAGTTCGGGCAATTCTGAAAGGTTGCCTGAGTAGAGTACAGCAATATCAAATAAACAGGTTAAACCTGGTGCTGTTATGCATCCTGCTGGATAACTAACAGCGCTAACAAGCCCCAAATTAGCAGGAAGACCAATAAAATCAGAAGTAAAGGATGGGACGACATTAAAGTCAGTGGTGACGCTGCTCAAATTTATATAGGGCGCTGAAAAAGAGAAGTTAGAGACAGCATTAGGGTATGAAATCCCTGTAAACCCCATCCTTAATAAGGCTGGCTCACTAGACGGAGGAGTGTCCGTGTCTAAGGTAAAAGAACCTGTTGCGCCCCTTTCAGTAGTAAAGTTAAACTCTAGCGGGGCAGCTTGAACTGGAGCTACAGCTACAGTTAAGAGAGCGGTAAATGCCGCTCCTGCAACAGTCATAGATAACCTTTTCATCTCCATACATATTTCCTTAATCATGCGATTGCACCTTGGTAGTAAACTATTTGCAATTCCAGTTTCCTGAAATTGCAGCGCGTTTAAGTGTGGAACAAAATTTGATATTTTGGGAAATGCGATCGCCTTCGCGTACGGCGGGACGTAGCCCATCGCTATTTTTTTAGATGGCTAGCGGCTTGTTGCTGTTCTTCTTACGTTTGAGTAGTAAACCTACGCTCCCAATACCAAAAGCTAATAAACTCAAGCTAGAGCCTGGTTCAGGAACAGCTTGCTTACGAACAACTTGAAGATTGGTAATATTGTCGGTGAGCAGCCGCTCTTGAGTTGTGGGATTATACAATCTAATAGCAGCACCTCTAGAGTAGGAAAGTGGATTGTCAGAAAGTACGGGAAGTTCTGAAAGATTTCCTGAGTAAAGTACCGCAACGTCAAATAAACAGGTGAAGCCTGGTGCTGTTATGCATCCGGGTGGATAACTAACACCGCTAAGAACCCCCAAATTAGAAGGAAAACCTATAAAATCAGAAGTGATAGATGGGACAACATTAAAGTCAGTAGTGACGTTGCTCAAATTTACATAAAGTGCAGAAACAGAGAAATTAGAGACAGCATTAGGATATGAAATCCCTGTAACCCCAGGTCCAAATATACCTGGTTCAGAAGAAGAGGGAGTCTCGGTGTCCAAGGTAAACGAACCTGTTGCACCGCTTTCAGTCGTAAAGCTAAAGTCAAGTAGAGCAGCTTGAACTGGCGCTGTGGCTCCAGTTAAGAGAGCGATAAATGCCGATCCTGCAACAGCCATAGATAGTTTTTTTCTTTCCATGTATCCCCTGGATGATTAATGAAAACAATCTGGTAATCGAGAAAAATTAATCATTTAGCTTGATTTTTGAGCTTCGTAATCTATTGCCCATAGTGCCTATAGGTAGATATAAAAAGACTTAAATTTAAAATTTTTATAAAGTTTGATTATTTTTTTTGTAAAGCTAATGCTTAATATTTGCTATGTAGATGTAATATCTATCGCTGTACTTTTTTGGTGCGGTTGCATGGCGATCGCCAATCGCTCTTTGTTACTATATTTGCAGTCTCAGAAAGTTGGGCTTGCAGTAAATTACTCACGCTTGATAAAGTTGCGAATATCTCCAGCCACAACTGCGGCGCAGGACTGTGGTAAATCGTTTCCTCCGTGAGCAATTGTTTTCAACTGTGCTTGAGGAATATATTGAGCATAAGCCCGACTCATGGCTATAGCTTCTGAGGTGTCTTTTCCACCTTGTAGAATGAGAACTGGGACTGTGATGAATGACAATTGGTCATCCAGCAATTCTGCCTGAATTTCTGGATGCTTGCGCTCAAAGAGGAGTTCGCAGGCTGTGGGATATTGCTGCATCACCTGATGAAAACGCCAATCCTGTTCAATTTGTTGATTCAAACCAAAGATTTTGGTGATGGGACGAAGAAGTCGCAACAATTGAAACACTAGTGGTGGACGTTTCAGTATCCGCTGCATTCTCTGCAATCGCTGTTTTTGTCCTTCTATCTTTATACCCTCTGGTGCTAGTAGTACCAAACCATTAATTTGTTCTGGATACTTCAAAGCATAACTAGCAGCAATCCAACCCCCAAGGGAATCTCCAATTAAATACACTCTTTGTTGCTTTAGAGCGTGTAGGAATTGAGCCAAACACTGAACTTGCAAATCAATTGAATAGTGGACATTCGGAAACTCTGACTCACCAAATCCAAATAAATCTGGAGCAAAGCAATGGAAATTCCGCGAGAGCATCTCCATAACAGATACCCACTGGCTGCTATCATTCCAAGCACCATGTAAGAAAACTAAAGACGTTCCTTCACCAATTTCACGCCAGAAAAGTATCCCTTGAGAAAGTTTTATCCGGGAATTACGCAATGGATAATCCATATTATTTAATTATTTAATATAAAAGTTATTTTTAGCAGATTTTGGATTGGCAATTGTAACCTGTTAATTATGAGTTGGTAGTTGTAGAGACGCGCCATGGCGAGCCAGCGCTGCAGGAGGGTTTCCCGACAGAGGCGACTGGCGTCGCGTCTCTACATTTGTTAGTTGTTCTACTAACCACTAACTACTAACGAGTCTTAATCCAAAAGCCAAACTCTAAAATAGCATTACGCCAATGTTGTCAAGCCATCTAGATAGTCTTGTAACTGGCGATTATGGTCGTGAGACATCTGTCCTGGAGGTAGGGAATTGAGTGGAAAAGCTTCGATTTCCATCACCTCCAAAGTATCTTGAATTTCCATTTTTCCCCGCACTTCTGCTTCAACTACAATACAAATGGAATGAATTCTAGGATCGCGGTCTGGTGCGGAGTAAACACCAACTAAACGCCGAATTTTTACCAGTTCTAGTCCGGTTTCCTCCATCAGCTCTCGTTGGACAGCATTGGGAACATCTTCTCCCCAGTCCACCATACCCCCAGGTAATGCCCACAGACCATTGTCACGCCTGCGGATGAGCACAATTCGACCATCTGGCAAAATAGGGATAATACTCGTGCCTGGGATAGGATGACGGAAGATAATGCCCAGTACGGTTTGTCCAATACGCCATAAGTTACGTGTGGACTGAACAGTCACACCAAAAAAAGCAAGAACGTTCAATTTTCAAATGTCTGCCTTGTAGTGTAGAGTTCCCCCGCCACTCACATCTCAACTGTAAAGCTGAGTTGCTTATTGTACAACAATGTTTGTGGTTTGGGGTTTTATTCTAACGATTTATCGTAGAATTTAAATTAATTCTACCATTTACTGAAAAGAAAAACAGTGTATTTATATATACATATAATTTTCAGTTGATGTGATTTTTAGGTTATAGCAAAAGCATTATACTTGCTGTCACTAGCAGCAAAATCTGTTTTTTGATACAAAATCATCAGAGAAATAAAAAAAATCAATAAGTTTAATTGAAAACTCAAATCAGTCTTGCAAATATATTTTGTATTTTTACTTTTCTACAATTTTTTCATTACAATTTATCTTGGTCAAGGAGCAGCTTTCCCTAATAACCACAATGCTGAGGCAGGGTTCTGATTAGCTATCAAATTGGGATGCTCCCGCAATTTGAGCATTCGCAATACACAGAACTAGCAATTGTCAGCAGAGTGATCATTCTGAAGAGCAATTGACATCAAAAAAATAAATGTGCTACTATTATTGACCGTCTGAAAGTATGTAACTTGCAGAACTAGGCTAAAATTGCATAAGTCATACTAATAAGTGTTATTGCCTAGATTGAGCCTAGAGGCAGTTTTTTTGTTGTTTATTCATGAGGTGAATATGGCTAAGCGCCGTAATCCAAAAAAAGAAAAGGCGCTACGGAACCAGGCATATGCCCGAAAGTTTCGTAAACGAACTACAACAGGGCGTTTCCAAAGAAGGTTCCAACAACGACCGCCGAAGAGCGAAGAAGATGAGGGCGCAGCAGCAATTGATGCTGAATAAGTTCCCAGTTGAAATGTTTTTTGCCCCATAGCTCTTTCGGGTATCAGGGCGTACAAAAATGTACGCCCTTATTGATTATTCAGCAGTCATTTGAGCGCGGGCGGCAAGAAGTGCTTGCCTTACTTGGGCAAAACCTGTGCCACCATAGCTATTACGAGCAGCAACGACTTGCCGAGGCGATATCGCCTCGTAAATGTCTTCTGCAAATGCTGGATGCACTTGCTTCCACTCCTCCAAGCTCAGATCTTTGAGGAGTTTCCCGGTAGCAATACTAGTTTTTACCACTTTGCCCACAAGATTATATGCTTCCCGGAAAGGTACACCGCGTGCGGCAAGATAGTCTGCTACATCGGTAGCGTTGGAGAAGTCTTCTGTCACTGCTTGTGCTAAGCGCTCTTGACGAAATTCCAAACCTTGTTGGAGTAAGATCGTCATTGCTTGCAAACAAGCTTTAACAGTATTAACACTATCAAATAAGCCTTCCTTGTCTTCTTGCAAATCTTTGTTGTACGCCAAGGGTAGCCCCTTCATGATGACTAACATTGCCTGAAGATGACCAAATACACGTCCAGTTTTCCCCCGCACGAGTTCCGGTACGTCGGGGTTTTTCTTTTGGGGCATAATGCTAGAACCAGTAGCGCAGCTATCCTTAAGAGTGACAAAGCGAAATTCTTCTGACGCCCAAAGAATGACCTCTTCTGAAAGACGGCTGAGGTGAACCATAATTAGGCTGCTAGCACAGAGAAATTCGATGGCAAAATCGCGATCGCTCACTCCGTCGAGGCTATTAGCATAAACTCCCTCAAAATCCAAGAGTTGGGCTGTGTAGTGACGATCTATGGGGAAAGTCGTTCCAGCCAAAGCTCCACACCCCAAGGGTGAGATATTGACTCGGCGAGAAACATCTGCTAAACGTTCCCAGTCGCGTTGCGCCATATGAAAGTATGCCAGCAAGTGATGAGCTAAACTGAGAGGTTGAGCGCGTTGCAGATGCGTATAACCAGGAATCAGGGTTTCAACGTGGTTTTCAGCGATATCTAGTAAAACTTGTTGAAATTCTCGCAGTTGATTGCGGATTTGTTGAATTTGATCGCGCAGGTAAAGTCTAGTATCAGTGCCTACTTGGTCATTGCGAGAACGAGCAGTGTGTAGCTTTTTACCTAAATCGCCGACAATTTCCACAAGACGCCGCTCAACGGCAAAATGCACGTCTTCCGCTTCGATACCTGGGTGAAATTTGCCTTGGCGATATTCTTGGCGAATTTGCTCTAAACCCGCAACGAGTTGCTCTCGTTCTGCTTGAGAAATAATACCAGTGTGAGCCAGCATTTTGGCATGAGCTTGAGAGCCTGTCAGGTCGTACTCTATTAATTCTATGTCAAAATTAATACTAGCATTAAACCGAGCTATTGCAGGATGGAGTGCTGATTCAAATCGTTGACTCCAAGTTTGTTGTTCTGTCATGGTGTGAGAAAATTATGAATGCCAAATTATGAATTATGAAATAATTAACGTTAATCTTCAATGACATCCACCCAAAACCAGTTCTGATTGATTTTGAAAGAATCTAAGAGCCAAACATAATAAGTTAAATTTCTCACTCCAAAGATGTGTTTTTCGATGGATGTCCCAGTATCTAACCTATACATCCAAGCTGTGTAATTTGGTTCTCCTTTAAACTTACCAACACTGGTAAAAAAAACAATTATTTTAGCTTTCTTATCTTTATCAGCTACTATATTGATTTCTCCACCTCTTTCACCACTTTTAGAAAGATGTGCATACTGAGGTGGTAATTGCATCTGGTAAACTTTGTATAAAATATGTTGCTCTAACTTTATTCTTTGGGATTCATTTGGTTGTAAATATCCAGATTTTATCATGGCAACTACTGCTTCACGCTCTCGTAAATGAGAATAAAAATCTGGTAGGATAATAGGATATTGAGCTAACCATAAACTTATAAAAGTAAGTAAAATTATCAGTAAAAGAACTATTGCTTTATATTGATTGCGTTGAAAGTTTTGTAAAAAATACTGAACTGAAAAAATAGAAATGACGATAAAAAGTATGAACAAGCATAGAAAATAAGCACTTTGATCAGTGAAAATACTATGATTTAAACTAATAGATAATAGAGAATACAAGAGTGTATAGTTAAAAGAATGAGGCAAAAATAAACTTCTAAGTAAAATTAACAAAACACTTATAAATAAAGATGAATTTAGAATAACAAGCCGCCGTTTTCGTAAATTATCTCTAATCATTTAAGTATCCTACAAATAACTCATAAAAAATGACAAAATCTATTTCTTGATTAGCTATGCTTACACTGCTTTTATGGTAGGCATTGCTTACCAATATCTCAAATTTCCATCACATAAGCTTTTCTAAGAGGAACACCCGAACATTTGTGGTCTAATCATAGAAGAAGCGCTGTAAGTGACAAGAAATTTAGTAATTATCTAATCAAACAAACTTTTCAATTAAATTGACTCTCCCACAGGGATTTTGTTCCAAGAGAAAAATCTCGTATCTACTTGATGAATAGCTGGAAATCAATCTCAAACTAATAGTTTCTTAAAGTTTGGATAAATAGAGTTTTAGAAAAAGATTTGGCGTGAGTCAGTATGGCTTATCCTCAGTGAATAGTATGGTTGCCAAGCCCTGTGCAGATTGATTGCCCTATATATGAACTTACTTTGAAAGCTAATAGGGAGAGGTGAAAATCATGTTTGAGGATAAGCCTAAAACTTCTGATCCCCTAAAGACAGTCGTAGCAGATATCCTACCCAACCAGCCTATTCTTGCGAGTCAGCCCCAAGCATGGAAGGGCATTATCGTAGAACACCATTCTCAGCCGCCGTTTGAAATTCCTGAGCATTGCTTGCCACAACATCTCATTGCCATTCAAACTGGACCTCCTATTCAGGTAGAAAATGTGGTAAATGGACGCTTCCAAAGCGGGTATTCTGTGAGCGCTGATCTAAGTATTCTGCCTGCTTACCTGCTCAACTGGGAACGTTGGTATGGAAAAGCTGAGTATATTGCTATACGCCTTGAGCCAGAATTGGTTGTACAAGCCACACGATCGCTCGAACCCAACCACATTGAAATTATTCCACATCTGAGAATCCGCGATCCACTCTTGCAACAGATAGGGTTAGCACTGCTAAGAGAAGTCAAAGCCGAGGGAACCATAAGTCGTCTCTACGCTGAATCAATGGCGACTACGCTAGCGGTTCACCTCCTGAAACATTATTCTGCATCTCCACCAACTATTAAAAATTACACCAATGCTTTGCCGCCGTCCAAATTGCGAGAAGTCATCGAGTATATCAATGAAAATTTGTCGCAAGATTTGTCCTTGGCTGAACTCGCCGCCGTTGTTAATTTGAGTCCAAATTACTTTGTCACCTTGTTCAAACGCTCAACTGGTTTGTCTCCTCATCAGTACGTGATTCATTGCCGGGTTGAGCGTGCTAAGGCACTACTAGCTGAGAATAAGTTACCTATTATCGAAGTTTGCGATCGCGTGGGATTCCAAAATCCTAGTCACTTCACAGCAGTATTTCGGCGGTTTATGGGAACAACGCCAAAAGCGTATCGGGAAGAAACCAGAAATTAGGCATCCACGCCAAAATTTTAGTGATGTATTGCCAACCCAATTTCGTAAGATTACGACATTTAAGGCAAGAATTGGCAAGACAGCAACAGCCCGAGTTCTGTATGATTGCTACCGATTGAGGAACCAAGGAGAAATCAGCTGTAGGAAAGCGATGAGCAACACAAAAGATAAGAACCAACAATCAGGGGACAGTGGAAAAAAAAAAAATTCTCCGATGACGCGGCGCAAAATGATTGGCGCAGGTGTCGTAGGACTAGCAGCAACAGCAACAGCTCAAAGTGCTTTTGCCAATACCCAAAAACCAGTAGAACCAGAAAGCGGTAAGGTAAATTCTAACGGTAGATTCAAAGACAAGGTTGTACTGATTACCGGAGCAACATCAGGCATCGGCAAAACTACTGCTTACGCTTTTGCCAAAGAAGGAGCCAAAGTATTCTTTTGTGGTCGTCGCACCAATCTTGGCGAAGCAAATGTTCTTGAAATTCAAGCTTTTGGCGGTGAAGCCACTTATATGCAAGCGGATGTCAGAAAAGAAACTGATGTCAGGAATTTCATTAATGGCTGTGTCCAAAAGTACGGTCGCATTGACATTGCCTTTAATAACGCTGGGATAGAAGCTCCACCAAAGGCGATCGCCGAATTGTTTTTGGAGGAGTGGAATAATGTCATAGCAACTAATGCGACAGGCGTTTTTCTTTCCATGAAGTATGAAATTCCTGTGATGCAGCGGCAAGGTGGCGGTATCATTGTCAACACAGCTTCAGTCGGTGGACACCAGGGATTTCCAAACATTGCGCCTTACGGGGCGAGCAAGGCTGGAGTCATGTCTCTTACAAGAACTGCAGCTATGGAACTCACGGGTAAAAATATTCGTGTCAACTCCTTTTCTCCCGGTGCGGTTGACACGCCTATGTTGCGTCGAGCGTTGAGTTCTTGGGGTACGACGACCCAAGCCACTGCTAAAGATTATCCCATCAACAGACTGGCAACCCCAGAAGAGATGGCACGAGTTGTTATGTGGCTGTCTTCCGATGATGCTACGATTATGGTCGGCACCGACATCGATGCAACGGGTGGTTACCTTACCAAATAGTGAAAGTGGCAGATTCTTTCACAAATAGCGTGGGTCAAATCTTATTTGCTTAATTTATAAGCCGTTCGCAAAATTTGCCCCGCCAGTACTGCTGCGCCAAAGCCATTATCAATATTCACCACACCGACACCAGCAGCACAAGAGTTGAGCATTGTCAAGAGTGGCGCTAAACCTCCAAAACTTGCGCCGTAACCAATGCTGGTAGGAACAGCGATCACAGGACAATCTGCCAAACCTGCAACCACACTCGGTAAAGCGCCTTCCATCCCTGCTACAACAATCAACACGGATGCTGATTCAATGACATGGCGGTTATTTAACAAACGGTGAATTCCTGCAACTCCCACATCCCAAAGGCGCTGCACGCGGAAACCAGAAAGTTCTGCGGTGACAGCAGCTTCTTCAGCGACGGGTAAATCAGCAGTACCAGCAGAAAGAATCCCAATTGTGCCAGGATACTGCGGTTCAATGGTAGGCGGAACGATGGCACAAATTCGTGCTAAGTCGTAGTAGTGCAAACCATTAACTTTTGTTTCGAGTGCGGCAAAAACATCTGGTTCTATGCGTGTTGCCATCACCACTGGGTTGCGTTGGCGCATAGCTTCCATAATTTGAGCAATTTGCTCTGTAGTTTTGCCTGGTCCCCAAATGACTTCTGGGAAGCCAGTTCTTAAGGCGCGATGATGGTCAATTTTGGCAAACTCGCCAACAGGTTCATAACTCAAGTGTTTGAGTTTTTCTAATGCTGCATCTGGGGTGATGTTACCATTGGCAACGGTTTCTAAGAGCGATCGCAAAGATTTATCATCTGTCATTTGTCTGTTTTCCTTTGTCGCTTGTGAGTCACTGCGGTGGACGGGTTTCCCGGCATAAAGCAAGTGACGAACCCGAAGGGTTCTTTGTTTAGCAGTCCTTTATTCTTGGTAACAAATGACTAATAACTAATAACTATTGTGCGACTTTAATTTCATACTTGTTCCACAACGCTCCTCTTTGAGAACCAAGAGCAGAGAATCTGACGTTTTGCAGGCGATCGCGTATCGCTGCTAATGATAAAGGATTCACCAAATAAACAAAAGGTAAATATTCCTGTGCGAGACGTTGCGTTTCGGCGTAAATCTCCTTACGCTTGTTTTGGTCAAACTCTTGTGCTGCTTTTACATAAAGACGACCAATTTCTGCCTCCCAGTCTGGGACTTCCCTACCAATGAGCGGTTCTCGTCCTGGTTGTGATTTTTGGTTAAAGACGTGTAATCCACCATCAGGTGTCCAGACATTTGCTCCATCATGTGGTTCTGGTCCTCCAACAAAACCTCCTATGTAACATTCCCAATCGAAGCTATTCGCAAGCTTGTCTGTGAGGGTATTGAAAGTAATCGGATTAAAATCAGCTTGAATACCAATTTTACTTAAATCTTGCTTTATTTGTGAACCCATTGTGACACGGGTTTTATTTTCAACATTAGTTAACAGAGTGAAACGTACGCGATTACCATCAGCATCTAACAATTCGTTTCTAGCATTATATTTAAAGCCTGCATTTAATAGTAATTCTTTAGCTTTTTCTGGATTGTAATCATACATTTTCACATCTTTGCTTGGAGGAGTATAAAATGGGCTTTGAGGCTCAATCGGTGAATCTTGGAGCGTACCAATTCCCCGAAAGACGTTAGTCAAAATTGCTTTTCTGTTGATAGCGTGGGCAACTGCTTGCCGAAATGCTAATGTATTAAACCAACGAGATTTAACCGGATTAATAAGAGGCTGTCCGTTTTGCCGTCGCCCTTTGTTTAAATTGAAAGAAATAAAAGTTGTTGTAAATTCTGAACCGCCATTATAGATAGTAAATTTTCCTCTTTTTTCCTCTCGCTTTAGTAAGGAAAAATTTTCAGGAGTCACAAGAACCGTATCTAATCCACCAGAGCGAAATTGCAGAATCATCGTATCCGTTGATTCTATAATTTGCCAAACAATCCGCTCAACGTAAGGCAATTGGTTTCCTTGGCTATCTTTGCGCCAGTAATAAGGATTGCGCCGAAAAACCACACGCTGACTAGGAGCATAACTTTCTATTTTATAAGGACCATTAACAATAACTTTTGCAGGGTCGGTACCTGTTGTCCAAGTCGAGAGAAATTGAGGATTTCCATTTGCATCCACAGATTTAATAGATGCTTCTAAAGCGTGTTTTGGCAAGATAGCAACCGAATTTGTTGATGCTCCTCCAGCCGTATAAAGAAAAGGTGAAAATGGTTCAGGAAAAATAAATTCAACTTGACGATTATCTATTTTTCTAATTTTTGGGAAAGCTCCACTCGAACCAACTTTAAGCCCATCTTTCCAATCAGTAGGAATCTTTGGGTTAAAAATGATATCTTGATAAGTGAAGATGACATCATCAGCAGTTAGCGGTTCGCCATCAGACCACTTCAAACCCTCTCGCAGAGAAAAAGTAATCTGCTTTTTATCATCAGAAATATTCCATGATTCAGCTAAGGCTGGGTCAATTTTGCCCGTTATAGCGTTCAGGGTTGTCAGTCCTTCAGCCGTAAACAAAAAAACGTGAGGATACTCTTGATTGAAGGCGTAGTTAAAGGTTTTTGGGTCACCAATAGTACCTGTTACCCATTGGGAGACTTGCGCCGCATTAGTCTTGAATTTGGCTGGGTTGCAGCTGGTGAAAATTAACTGGCAACTCAGCCATAGAGTTAATATCAGTACAATCGAAAGCCAGCGGCGACGAAAAGGTAAGAGGGCAAATATCATGGGAGTGAAACACTAATCTCTTCGCATCATACACCTTGGATGCGTAATTAGTGGGTGGTGTCAATCCTACGTTAAACAAACCCAGTTTCTTTGGGAAACCGGGCTTGTAAACCCAAACAGAGAATAGAATTAACTAGCCTTGCTGTTGACAGCTTTCAGTTCATAGACGTTCCAAAGCGCGCCGCCATAAGCAGAGTATTTTACTCCTTCGATGCGATCGCGCACCGCCGTCAGAGAAAGCGGTGTGAACAAGTGAATGTAAGGTACATATTCCGCAGCAATGCGCTGTGCTTCCCAATAAATTTGTTTGCGCTTCTCTTGGTTTAACTCTTGCGCTCCCTCAATGTATAAGCGACCGATTTCTGCTTCCCAAGGAGCGACTTCTCGACCTTCTAGGGGTGGTTGTCCTGGTCCTGCTTTTTGATTAAATGGGTGGAACTCACCATCGGGAGACCAGAAATTGGCACTACTGTTAGGATCAACACCACCGCCAGTAGTAGCACCAAAAAGAGCTTCCCACTCAAAGGTATTGCCTAGCTTGTCTCCTAGCGTGCTAAAGTCAATCTGCTGGAAGTCCACTTGAATACCAATTTTAGCCATATCTTGCTTCATTTGCGAACCTACAACCTCAGCAGTTCTGCTACCAGTATTCGCTAACAGCGTGAAGCGGATTCGGTTCCCATCAGCATCCAGCAACTGTCCTTTTTGGTTGTATTTAAATCCTGCTCCCAGTAGTAGTTGCTTTGCCTTTTCTGGGTTGTAATCATAAACTTTTAAACCTTGTTTGGGTGAAAGGTAGTAGGGGCTTTTTACCCAAGTCCCTGAGTATTGCAGTTCGCCCAACCCTCGAAAGGCATTATTCAGCATGAGTTCGCGGTTCATACCGTAGGCTACTGCTTGTCTAAAAGCAACGTTGTTAAACCAGCGAGACTTAATCGGATCGACAAGGGGCTTTCCGTTCCGACGACCTTTGTTGAGATTGAAGCTAAGATAGATAGTGCCAGTATCTGATCCACCGTTATAGATGCTAAAATTTCCTCGTTTTTCTTCGCGCTTGAGTAGAGAAAAATTCCTTGGCTGCACTTCTATGACGTCTAACCCCCCAGAGCGAAACTGCATTAAGTATGTATCGGGGTTTTCCACAATTCCCCAAATTATGCGCTCAATGTACGGCTGTTGATTTCCTTGAGCATCTCGTCGCCAGTAATAAGGGTTACGTCGAAACGTTACGCGCTGAGTCGTTGAGTAGCTCTCCAGCATATAGGGACCATTGGAAATAATTTTTTTTGGATCTGTACCTGTGTCCCAAGTAGACAGAAACAGGAGATTTCCATCTTTGTTTTTTGTAGTAACCGACTGGCGCAGTGCGTGTTCTGGAAGGATTGACAACCCTCCAACTGTTCTCAATAACGGTGCAAACGGTTCCGGGGCAATGAATTCTACTCGGCGCTCATCTAATTTGCGGACTTTTGGCAAAGCACGACTCTTACCGATATAAAGTATATCTCTAATGCTTGTGGGAATACCTTTGTTGTAGTAAACGTCATTGAAGGTAAAAACAACATCATCTACTGTTAGCGGTTCCCCATCGGACCACTTCAGCCCCTCTCGCAGGGTAAAGACAATCCGCAGTCCTTCTTCTTGCCAAGACTCAGCCATACCTGGTTGAAGTTCGCCAGTCACTCCGTTTTCAGTCAACAGTCCTTCATATATGGGACCAAAAACATTGGGTGACTCGTTGCTCAGTACTACGTTAAAGGTTTTTGGATCAGCAGTAATAGAGTATACCAACTGTGAGACTTGTGCAGCTTGGGTTTTAAACTGACTGGGATTGCAGCCATTGAGAGCTAAGGCTACCCAAATACCCAGTAATCCCAAAATCCAACTACGTTGAAAGATTTGTTTAAAAATACCAAGATTCATAAATATTAACTTTATACTTAAGTAACAAGGCTAATATAGCAATCTATTTCATTTATGAAAATTGACTACCCTTCAGATCCCCGACTTCTTAAAGAAGTCGGGGATCTTGTTTTTCACGTTCGCGCAGCGTGCCCGCAGGGCTTATCATTTAGGATTGCTATATTGTAGCCAATTGAGGTATATTCTAGTGCTCAATGAAGCAGTTTTTCACACCAAAGCTGTGTAAATTAATATGCAGCAGACTCAATTAGACTGAGACTGTAGCCAACCAAGCAAGTTCTGGGTGTTGCTGAAATACTGAACATCAGTATCTTGTAAAACCTCTGTCACTTCCCGCTTGCCGAATTCTTTAGAATTGCTACTTAAAAATACTTTAGTTTCATTAGGATGCAAGCGTGCGTGGTGAACTATGCACTCCAAAATGACTTTGTCTATAACGTGTTTTTCTAAAATAGGTCTCTTTAAACTTTCCTGAAGGATGCCTGTATTTAATGTAATCATTTCTGCCTTGCTAGAAAGCTGCTTAAATGCTGCATAGAAACGTTCTTCAATTTTATTTATTCGGCTATTAAAACTAATTTTGGATTGTTTGAGTTGCCTAACTAGTAACTGTGCAGCTTGTGAAGTTTTATCTCGCTCTGCTTCATTAATTTGGATGTCTAATTTACGGAAATCTTGATTGTATTTTTCCTCTTGTTCTAATGTTGTTAAAGCTTCTACAAAACACATGCTGGGTATTACTAGGCGGACTGAGTTTGGTGTATTTCGCAGTAAGTCTTCTGCTTGCGGATCTTGCCCTTTAGCAATGCCCATTAAAAAATTTTTTTCTACATAAAGTATCACGCCAATTTTCACCTAAATTTGAGTATAACCACCTTCTAATCTTTGCAACAAACCGATTTCTGCCATCTCTTTTGATGCAGGTGGCATTTGTGACTTCCAATGATAAGAAAAATCGCTGCTCCAAGCTTCTGTCAGAGTTGTTAGATAAAGACTAAATATCTGTCTGCTGCTAAATTCTGGCTCATAATGACTTAGCACGTTAGCAGTATTCAGGCAGAGAATCGGTTCTGAAAAAAATTTCCCGTCCCATTTAAAAATCAGAATGTTATCTACATCAACCAGCATGACAAAAGGAATAATATTTTTTGCTAATTCCGAGTAATCAATCAGCCGCAAAATTGCATACTTTTTAGTTTTTTTATCTGTGAAATGAAATGGAAAACCTTTGAATTCAGCTATCAGAATAACTTGCCCCTCTTTATCTAAGGCAACAAAATCTGGACTGTCTACATTATTGTCTAAATCTATAGCTTGCATAGCTATGATTTCCCACTAAGTTATGTTTTATTTGCTGCTGTCAACCATTGATTTCCATCGTATATCAATCCTAAATCATTCATCGATAACAAGATTCCCGACTTCGCCGAAGTCGGGAATCTTGGACAACGCCCACTATACTTGGAAATTTATTCCTGCGTTAGCAAAACAACAGCGTAAGCACTAATACCTTCTTCGCGTCCAACAGGACCTAATTTTTCGTTGGTGGTAGCTTTGACGCCAACTTGATTCGGCTGTATTTGTAAAACTCCCGCTATTTTTTCCCGCATCTTCTCAATATGGGGTTTCAATTTTGGACGTTCTGCTACAACCACCGAGTCAATATTACCTATCTGCCAGCCACTTTCTTGAACCAACTGATAGACTTTGCTTAACAGTACTAAACTATCTGCTCCTGCCCATTGGGGGTCTGTGGGAGGAAAATAATGTCCAATGTCCCCCAAGGAAAGCGCCCCTAGCATAGCGTCCATAATCGCGTGTGTCAGAACATCAGCATCGCTGTGTCCTAGCAAACCCAAGGAGTGGGGAATATTGACTCCGCCCAAAATTAGGGGGCGATCGCTCACCAAGCGGTGGATATCGTAGCCGTTACCAATACGAATATTCATTTTTTGGTTATTAGTGATCAGTCATTAGTCATTAGTCATGAGTTGTGGCTCACAAGTCAAGAGTCAGGTAGAGAACGAAGCAAGTATTAGGAGTTGTAATTTTTCCCCTGCTCCCCTGCTCAAGAGCTCCCTTGCTCCCTTGCTCCCTTGCTCCCCTGCTTACTCTCCTCCCAACTTTTGAGCAAATCGGGGCGGCGCAGGCGTGTTCTGGTAATTTGTTGTTCGTAACGCCACTTAGCAATTTCGGCGTGATTGCCAGAAAGTAGGACATCAGGAACTTTCCAGTCGCGAAATGTTGCGGGACGGGTATACTGGGGATAGTCCAACAACCCCTCTTCAAAGCTTTCTGCGGTTAGGGACTCAACTTTACTCACAGTTCCCGGTAGGAGGCGCACGACACCATTCATTAATGCCATTGCTGGAATTTCTCCACCAGTGAGAATAAAATCGCCTAAGGAGACCTCGCGGTCAACTAAATGCAGCACTCGCTCATCCACTCCTTCGTAATGACCACAAATGACGATCAACTGGTCATAATTCGTCGCTAATTCTCGCAACAGCGGCTGATTCATCGTTTGACCTTGAGGGCTCATCAAAATCACCTCTGTGCGGCATAAAATCGGCAGCGACTCTACAGCAGCAAAGATAGGTTCTGGCTTCATCAGCATTCCCACACCGCCGCCGTAAGGTTCATCATCGACTTTCCGGTGCTTATCGGTGGTAAAGTCCCGTGGATTAATCAGATGCACAGAGGCAATCTGCTTTGCTAGAGCCTTACTTATCAGCCCGGAATTGAGAACAGAGGTAAAACAGTCAGGAAACAGCGTAACTATATCAAAGCGCACAGTATTTCGTATTGGAGAACACTAATCTGAAATTGGATGATTTAAAAATGATGTTGTGTCACAGACATCTCAACATGATCAAGCGTATCTAAAAGTACCGGAAATATTGGATCTTCCGTGTGAACACAAGTTTTTCTAATTACTTAATTTATGTTTAAATATTGTCACATCTAGATTTAAATTATTAAACTGAACGTTTGTTAACAACTTCCAGGATGCATCAAGCCAGCCTCAGAAGAAAGCGTGTCAGGACCTGCTTTTCTCCCTTTTCTGGGGGTGTAGGCGGTACGGGGTGAGGAAAGCCCCCAAAAATAAATTTGGGGGACTCAATAAAGAATCTGGTTGTTTTTCTCCATGAACAAATTCAGAGACTTCAAATCAAATTTTCGCTCGTCACAGGTGTTTAAACCCTCCTGTTTCCTGACAACCGTACAGGTGGCTCATTGTCGCCGCTTCTCTACACCCCAACACTTTCCCCTTTTAAGGGCTTTGGTGAAAAACAAGGTACCGACGAGTGAGGAACGGCAAAGGACACTCCCCACTTCTGAGCATTTTGTGCGTCAAGCACTGTCCTAATCCGAGGCGAAGCGTAAAAAGAATCAGGCGAAAGCTACCTTGTTTAATTCACCTGAAGTTGTTGACAGGAGAAACACAATGCCGCAATTAAAAGCCAAATCGCTGGAAATGAGGACACCCCAAGCAACTAAAACCGCCGTTCTGGTTATCGGAGGCGCAGAAGACAAAGTACATGGACGCGAAATTTTGCGGACATTTGTCAGTCGCTCTGGTGCCAGCAATGCCCATATTACAATTATTCCCTCTGCCTCGCGCGAACCAAGTATCATAGGTGGCAGATATGTCCGTATTTTTGAAGAAATGGGTGCTAAGAAAGTCGAAATCTTAGACATTCGAGAACGGGAGCAGTGTGAAGATTCCTTCATCCAAGCATCTCTAGAAGGTTGTACAGGAGTATTTTTGACAGGCGGAGACCAATTGCGCCTGTGTGGCGTTTTGTCAGATACGCCAGCAATGAGTATTATCCGGCAGCGGGTCAGGGGTGGACAACTCACCTTGGCAGGTACGAGTGCCGGAGCGGCGGTGATGGGGCATCATATGATAGCAGGTGGCGGTAGTGGTGAATCGCCAAATCGCTCCCTAGTGGATATGGCTACCGGTTTGGGATTCATCCCAGAGATAATCGTAGACCAACACTTCCACAATCGCAATCGCATGGTGCGTTTGGTGAGCGCCCTGGCTGCTCATCCGGATCGCCTTGGTATTGGCATCGATGAAGATACATGTGCCATGTTTGAGCGCGATGGTTGGTTGCAAGTCTTAGGCAAAGGTAGTGTTACGATTGTAGATCCCACCGAAGTCACTCACACGAATGAGCCACACGTCGGAGCAACTGAACCGTTAAATCTTCATAATCTACGGCTGCATATTCTCAGTCACGGCGATCGCTATCACTTGTATCAGCGTACAGTATTACCAGCTGTGTATCGAGTCTCCAGCTGACGGCAAACAGTAGCCGAGGTTACACTGGGTTGACCGCTAAATTCTAGATTGCAGCAGAAAAGATGAGAATAATACGATGTAAGCAGAAAAAACTGTTTACTATGAACAGTTAAGCGGTCAATTCCAGTAAGAAACTAGAATTTTGGTTCCGAATCTCCATCTACCTATTTCCCATGAGAATCCTCAAGATCCAGACTTTACGCGGCCCCAATTATTGGAGCATTCGACGCCACAAGCTGATTGTTATGCGCCTCGATTTGGAAAATATTGCCGAGACGCCCACCAATGAAGTTCCCGGCTTTTATGAAGGATTAGTTGAGGCTCTACCCAGTCTGGAAGGTCATTTTTGCTCGCCTGGCTGTCGTGGTGGTTTTTTGATGCGCGTGCGCGAAGGCACCATGATGGGTCATGTTGTGGAACACGTAGCCCTAGAACTACAAGATTTGGCTGGAATGCACGTAGGCTTTGGTCGAACCCGAGAAACGTCAACATCGGGAGTTTACCAAGTCGTGTTCGAGTATTTGAACGAGGAAGCCGGGCGCTACGCTGGTAGAGCAGCAGTACGGCTGTGCCAAAGTATTGTTGATCGGGGTCGCTATCCCAAGGCAGAATTAGAGCAAGATTTGCAAGACCTGAAAGATTTATGGCGTGACGCGGCTTTAGGACCGAGTACGGAAACACTTATCAAAGAAGCAGAAAAAAGAGGCATTCCCTGGATGCAGCTTGGCGCACGTTTTTTGATTCAGTTGGGCTACGGGGTGAATCAAAAGCGTGTACAAGCGACGATGACAGACAATACCGGCATCTTGGGAGTAGAACTCGCCTGCGACAAAGAAGCCACCAAACGCGTTCTTGCTAACGCCGGAATTCCTGTACCAAGAGGGACCGTAATCAACTTCTTGGACGATTTAGAAGAAGCCATTGAACAGGTTGGCGGCTACCCCATTGTGATCAAACCTTTGGATGGTAATCATGGACGCGGTATCTCGATCAATATCACTTCCTGGGAAGAAGCAGAAGCTGCATACGATTCTGCTAGACAGGTTTCCCGAGCAATTATTGTTGAGCGCTATTATACCGGGCGCGACCACCGGGTTCTCGTGGTGGATGGCAAAGTCGTAGCAGTTGCTGAACGTGTGCCAGCTAATGTGATTGGCGATGGCAAATCCACCATCTTTGAACTGATTGAGGAAACTAACAAAGATCCAAAGCGGGGTGAGGGACATGATAACGTCCTCACCAAAATTGAACTAGACCGCACCAGCTACCAACTGATGGAAAAGCAAGGTCGCACGCTGAACACTGTTTTACCTAAAGGCGAAATTTGTTACTTGCGGGCAACGGCAAACTTAAGTACAGGAGGCAGTGCTGTAGATCGTACAGATGAAATCCATCCAGAAAATGTTTGGCTGGCACAACGGATAGTGAAAATTATCGGTTTGGATATTGCCGGAATTGATATTGTGACGTCAGATATTAGCCGTCCCTTGCGAGAAGTGGATGGTGTGATTGTAGAAGTTAACGCCGCTCCCGGATTCCGGATGCACGTCGCTCCCAGCCAAGGTATTCCTCGTAATGTCGGGGGAGCAGTGATGGATATGTTGTTCCCATCTGATAAAACCAGCCGCATACCCATTCTTGCCGTCACTGGCACCAACGGCAAAACCACTACGACCCGGCTATTGGCACACATTTTTAAGCAGACAAATAAAGTCGTAGGTTATACAACAACAGACGGAACATATATCGGAGATTACTTGGTGGAGGTGGGAGACAATACTGGTCCCCAAAGTGCGCAACTGATTCTACAAGACCCAACAGTGGAAGTAGCGGTACTGGAAACTGCTCGTGGGGGTATTCTCCGGTCTGGACTGGCTTTTGAAAACGCTAACGTGGGTGTAGTCTTAAATGTGACTTCTGACCACCTGGGGATAGGCGACATTGATCATATCGAACAGTTGGCGCATCTCAAAAGTGTCGTCGCTGAAGCAGTGTTTCCCGACGGTTACGCAGTGCTCAATGCTGATGATCCCCGAGTTGCTGCTATGGCAGAAAAAACAAAAGCAAATATTGCTTACTTCACCATGAACCCAGATGCGGAATTGGTGCGAAAGCACATTCAACAGGGAGGAGTCGCCGCAGTCTATGAAAATGGCTATCTATCCATATTAAAAGGCGATTGGACGCATCGGATTGAACGAGCAGAAAATATACCCCTGACAATGGGCGGACGTGCGCCGTTTATGATAGCCAACGCTTTAGCAGCTTCTTTGGCAGCATTTGTACAAAATGTTTCGATAGAGCAAATTCGTGGTGGTTTGAATACCTTTCGCGCTTCGGTGAGTCAAACACCAGGACGGATGAACTTATTTAATTTGGGTAACTACCACGCGTTGGTAGACTATGCGCACAATCCAGCGAGTTATCAAGCATTAGGCGCTTTCGTCCGTAATTGGACTTCTGGTAAACGTGTTGGGGTGATCGGCGGACCAGGCGATCGCCGCGACGAAGACTTTATCATGTTAGGCAAACTAGCAGCAGAAATTTTTGACTCGATCATCGTCAAAGAAGATGATGACACTAGAGGACGGGTGCGGGGTACAGCTGCTGATTTGATTGTTCGAGGCATTAAGGAAGCCAACCCCAACCGCGAATATGAAACAATTCTCAATGAAACAGAAGCGGTTAACAAAGCCTTGGACACTGCTCCAGATAACAGTCTAGTCGTCATTTTGCCAGAAAGCATCAACCGTGCTATTAAGCTAATTACAGCACGTGGAGTGGTCAAAGAAGAGATAACCCAACAAAATGCCAACTCGCCCACTGTAGATTCCCAAATTGGGGTAGCATCTTCTGTGGTAAATACACTATTATGAGTTTTAAAAAAGGAAGAAAGAAGATAGAACTTCATTCTTCAACTTTCTTTCTTCACTCTTGTGTTTTTTCCGAATTAGTATCGTCACTGGGATTCTTCAGTTCCTCCTTAAAACCCCGCAGAGTTTTGCCCAGTGCGCTGCCTAATTCTGGAATTTTTTTTGGTCCAAAAATGATCACAGCCACCAGGGCGATTATCCCGACTTCTGGCCATCCCAATCCAAACATAAGTTTCTCCTATCTATGTAACCAAGCAACAGACTTTCATTAACTATAGACATATGTGCTTACGCTACCACCAATCTCACAGATTTCGAGCCAGAATTTGGTTTTTTTTGGTTGCGGCAGCAGAATATCTCGTATAATTATAAGAAAAATTACAAATTATCAAGATTTGTATATTTGTAGAAAACTGGCAAGACAAAGATTGTAAAAAACAAAGAAAATATTAAAATCTCGGTTTTTGCAATCTGTTTGTTTTAAATCGAATGATATTTACCACTCTTTTTGATAAAAATCACGCTCGGAGTCGTATTTCCATGCAGTTACTTCCACGACCTCAGCATAACAACCAACGACGCTTAAAGTTGGAGCTTGAGCCACAGTTGAATGTGCCACAACTTTCCATTTTTGAGCAACCAGATATTGAAAATGAGAATACCTTAGGACCTTGTCTTTGGAACGATTTACCCAAGAAGAAGCGACACCAACGTGTTGCCATTTTTATTGATGGTGCAAACTTGTTTTACGCAGCGATGCACCTCAATATTGAAATTGATTATACCAAACTGTTACGGTATCTCACAAACGACCGTCAACTGCTTAGGGCTTACTTCTACACAGGTGTGGATTCTGCAAATGAAAAACAGCAAGGCTTTCTCTTGTGGATGCGTCGCAATGGCTATCGTGTGGTGAGCAAAGAACTCATTGAACTACCAAATGGCTCCAAAAAAGCGGATTTGGATGTAGAAATTGCCGTCGATATGATCACACTCGCAAGGTACTGCGATACTTTGGTTTTGTTGAGTGGAGATGGCGACTTGAGCTATGCGGTTAATGCTATCAGCTACCAAGGAGTTCAAGTGCAAGTTGTTGGTTTAAGTTCAATGACCAATGAAAGTCTGATTAGGGTTGCTGACTCTTATACTGACCTTGAAATGATCAAACAAGACATTCAAAAAAAGAATGTCGGTTGGGTTGAACGGAGTAAAAGCCAACGCCAAGCAAAATGATAGGCGTCTTTAATTCCAGCAACAGATTGCGTTGCGGTTAACGAATTTGCTTAGAAGCAGGACGCCCTTAGGCGAGGTATAGATAAATCTCGTGTTCCATGATTCCATAAGTATCCATCTGTGGTTGATTATTTTTTTGTGTACCTTATAAGGGTTGCAAACCGCTATCAATGATTTTTTTGTTCAACTGCTACTAGGATGGGCTAGAAGCCTACCCCACAAGAATTTAAAAAATTTTAATATCCAACGTTATTTGTGATGCAAGCTTACCTACACCCATAACAATCGTTTACCCATAATCCTTCTTTAAATCAAAAGTCGCTTTGGTAAAGTTACTGTTATTTTAGTTCCTTTTCCCAGCTGGCTTTCCAAGGCAATATCGCCGCCATGTAACTCTACACAAGCGTTAGCAATGGCTAGTCCCAATCCAGTTCCAGGGATTGTATCAACGTTACTTCCACGACTGAAAGCTTGAAACAAGTTGTCTTGCTCCTCTATTGGTATACCAATTCCCTGATCTTTAACGGAAAAGATCACTTGTGAGTCATTCCCAATCAGGTGAAACTCTATCTTGCCTCCATCTGGCGAGTACTTAATCGCATTGGACATTAAGTTCACAAAGATTTGCCGCAAAAGTAAGCCATCGCCCCAGAAGTCTTTGTGATTCCCTGTCAACTTATAAATCAATTCATGGCGAGAACTCAATTTTTCTCGCTGCTCTTCTATCAAATCAGAAAAAAAGTGGCACAAATCGAGCGGCTGGGGCTTAAATTGTGCTTTATTCAAGTCAAATTGATAAAACACAAGCAAATCATCGACCAATTTACCCATCTGGCGGGCTTTCTGTTCAATAATTTGCAGCAATCTTTGGTGTTTCGATTCATCCAGCTTATCGCCATGCTGCTTTAGAGTTGATGCTGCAGCAAGGATAGAAGCTAAGGGCGTTCGATACTCGTAAGAAACCGTTGTGATAATTTGGGATTTAAATGCGTTAAGTTTTTGTTCTCTCATAAGAGCTGCTTGTGTTTGAGCAAGCAGTTCTGCCTGTTGAATAATCAGACGTTGTCTTTCCCTTGTTTGGCTAAGCACACTTTGCAAGTGCGCGTGCTGAATTACGTTGCGGACTGCTAACTGTAGCACATCCGCTTTGAGACGTTGCTTGCTCAGGTAATCTTGGGCACCTTTTTTCATAGCTTGTACGGCAAGATCTTCATCACCTTGCCCTGTCAGCATAATCACGGACGCGGGAACCTCAAATTTCTCCTGCTTGAGCTGATCGAGGATTTCTAGCCCAGTCATATCAGGTAGGGAAAAATCGAGTAAAATCACATCGCACAGTATTTCCTGGAACAAAGCAAGCCCGTCCTTTGCCGAGTCTGCTTCCAAAATTTGGTAGGACTGGTGAGGATCTTTCAAAAGATATCGACGATAGATTCTCCGATCCTCTGGACAATCATCAATGATGAGTAACGTCCTGGTTTCTGGCATAGAACAATAAAGGAGAGTTATTCTACTCCTTGAACAAGGTTCTCACATATCATATAATTTTTAACAAAATTTAATTTAAATATAAATCAATCTAAAAATAGGCAGTGTTCGTCTTAGCTTTCTAATGAGTCATTAACCAGCATCGGGGGAGTATTTGCCTCTAACCAATAATTTACAAATGCCTGAATTGTCTTTTGCAACTCTTGAGCATTTATTGGCTTGATGAGATACCCATTTGCGCCTTTTTGGTAGCAGAGTTCAATATCCTTTGGGTTAGATGATGTGGTGAAAACAACAATGGGGATTTTCCTAAGGCTGCTATCTTGCTTCAGCCGTTCCAAGATGTCACGACCATCAATACCTGGTAAATTCAGATCTAGCAAAATAACAGAAGGTCGTGGTGCTCTGTCAGGGTCTTGATAATTCCCCTCTTGATAGAGAAACTCTAAAACTTCATCCCCGTTAGTACAGCGATATATAGGGTTTTGGACAGCCATCCGCCGCATCAGGCGTTGCAGCATCCTAAAATCCTCATTGCTGTCCTCAACAACCAGCAGTGGTTCATTGAGTTTTATTATCATTTGTTGTCTTCAAAGAATGTAATAAAAATACACTTCTTTTAAAAACATTTTAAACTATTCGAGCGTAAAATAAAATGTTGAGCCAACATCCACGACCGACTCAACCCAGATTCGACCACCGTGACGCTCAACAATCTTCTTAGAAATGGCAAGCCCTGCACCGGCACCTCCACCATACTTTTCCTGAGAGTGGAGCCGCTTGAACAGTCGGAAAATACTCTCGTGGTGATGTTCTGGAATACCAATGCCGTTATCTCGTATATAAAAGACAGGGGGTAGTGAGCTTTCTTGTTGCTCTTCGGTATTGAGGTAACCAATTTCAACCCATTTTTCTGGCTTGTCATTGTATTTCAAAGCATTGATAATTAGGTTACTAAAGACTTCGCTAACGAGAACTGGGTCACATTCAATCGTAGGCAAAGGTCTGGGTATGCGAATATCGAACTGACTTTGCGGACGACTG
This sequence comes from Kalymmatonema gypsitolerans NIES-4073, assembly GCF_002368435.1. Taxonomy (GTDB): domain Bacteria; phylum Cyanobacteriota; class Cyanobacteriia; order Cyanobacteriales; family Nostocaceae; genus Kalymmatonema; species Kalymmatonema gypsitolerans. The sequence goes on along the minus strand of NZ_AP018268.1, from coordinate 8,334,780 downwards.
GCACGTAAAAGATGAATCACTTGATCGAGTAATTCGTTGAGGTCAGTTGCTTGTAGCTGCAGTTTCGCTTGCCCTAACTGGGAGAGTCGCAGCAGGGAATTAATCAGAGTTTCCATCCGTTGAGACAAGGAGACTACTGTCTGTAAGTACTCAATTCCATCTTCATCGAGCAGTTGGGCGTAGTCTTCCAGCAGCACACTTGAGTAGTTGTGGATGCCCCGCAAAGGTTCCTTTAAATCGTGGGAAGCAGCGAAGGCAAAGGAAGCGAGTTCGCGGTTGCTGCGCTCTAACTCCAGGTTCATTCTGGCTAACTCATCTGCCTTAGAAAGGACAATCCCCACGATCGCATTCCGAAGAGCAAGAGCGCTGTCGATTTCACACGGTTTCCAAGGCAGCGAAGTCAATTGAACCGTTTGTTGCCAACGTTCAAACGATGCTCGCGGACAAAGGGTAACATTACCATTGGCATCAACCTGAATCGATTCATTTGGGTTACCTGCCCAGCTTACCGTTTGCATGACTTCGGGACGAAACCAGAGGATGTAATATCGCCGAACTTTAGAAATCCGCAAAAGCAGCAAACCACTTGCCGTATCTTTGAAGGCAACAGCTTCTGGGTAAAGCTTGGGCAGAGAATCAGTGGAAAATAGGTTGTCGCCGTTTGAAGTATCTACCCAATCAATCAGAAGACGAACCTGCTCAATATTGGGTGTTGATCCTAAAAGCGTAATCTCATCATCCAGATAAACTGCTGCTCCTTGAGCATCGACGATATCAAGCAAGCTCGGCTGAGGATTGACAAGCGCTTCTCGAAAATTATCTGCTTGGGAAATGGACTCTATAAAATCAGACTGTAGCGACTGAAGCCTTACCCTATAATCCAATTGCGACTGATTGACTTTGTGTTCTAGTTCTCGCGACACAATCTGCCCTAAGAATTCGCAAATTTTGCGCACTTCGTAAGGAATATGCTTATGTGTTTGATTATGACAAGCAACTAATCCCCAAAGCTTTTGCTCTTTAATGAGTGCTATCACCAGGATGGCTGCTACATCCATGTTTTGATGGTATTCAACACAGCAGGGGTGAGCACTCCTGAGGACGGATAAGCTTAAGTCAACAGATGTAGAATGCGTTTCGGGATTTTCAACTGAAACGAGTTCGACGGGTTGGGCATTCAAATTGGGAATAAATCGTAGCAAATTACGCTTGTATAACTCCCTAACTTGCTCAGGCAGATCTGTAGCCGGATAGTGCAGCCCTAAATAAGGTGATAAATCATCACGTTTGACTTCGGCAACTACGGAACCCGCTCCCACATGGTCAAATTCATAGACCATCACTCTGTCAAAGCCTGTAATTTTTTGCACTTCGGATACGACAAGTTGCAAAAAATCTCTGAGGTTTGATGTCTTTCGCATTTTGGCGATCGCCTCACCCGCCAAAGCATGAAAGCTCAAAAAGCTGATTTGGTTGACAGAGTCAGTTGGTTCTAGCTCAAGAATCAGACTACTTTCTGTACGATGAGTTATACCGTCAAAGTATTGCTCACCTTTTGAAGTCTGGATAGACAGCTTAAACGAATTGACACGACCTCTTTCTTGTTGCCAGCATTGTTCAATAGGTTTGACTTGTTTTGTGTCAAGCAAATTGCTGAGGGGTTGACCGAGTAAATCGTTTGGCTTTTTGCCCAATAAGTCCTCGGTATTGTTGCTCACTTGCAAGATGACTAACTGGGGATTAAGCGCCAGTAGTACGCCATGAGGCTGGCTCGAGATGGAAAATTCAATTGGTTCGTGCTGAATGAGATTTGTAATTTGGGTAGGGTTGACTTCAGATTGGCTCATAGCTCGACTCATCAGAACCAAACTTGTTTTTTACAATATTGTAATTAAAATTTACATTTTTTAAACATTTCATAAAAAAGAAGTCATTATGAAGTAGATACACCATAACGGATGAAAATCTCCTTCTCCTCTACACCGGGTGCTATTTTCATTCTTGTGTGAGTGATAGACCCAACCAATCGCTTAATTCATGAGCAAGCCATTCAATTTCCGGTTCAGACTTAATTGGACCATAACTACCGCCAAGCTGATACTTGTGCACTCCAGCCCAAATGATCAGTTGAGGCGGAATTTCAAATCTGTTGCCTTCAGAGTCTGTTGTAAAAGTTTTCGGCGAGTACACCAACTTAGTGATATCCTGTATTCGTGCTGAAGCAACACGATTGAATTTTAATCCCAATAATTCCCACAGAAAGCTAATTTTTTCTCGATTTAAACGAAGTCGAGTCCGTCTGAATAAAGGAAATAGAATCGCAGATAACATCTGAAAACCAGCACCCCAAAACGGAAGTGAGAACAAAGCAAAGGGTATGTTTGCTGGAAAAGGTGCAGCGATCGCGTTAACTGTCCAAAAAAGAATAAAAGAATTCCAGGCGATCGCAAACAAAACCATGAACGTCATCGACGGTTGAAAACCAGTTGGTGGAATCAGAATATCTAAAGAATTTTCATCTTTCTTAAGTTTGATTTTGCTACCAGCTGGTTGAGTCATTCTGATGGTTAAACTACGCCCAGACTGATTTTTGTTGAGCTTTGAAGAGACAAGTTGTCTTGGCTGCTCTTGGGTTTTGCTTATCCAATCGTTTCCATCCCAATACCAAGTCGCTCTAATCCAGTCTAAATAGTCCATTTCTTCTGGATGTGGTTGTTGTAACAGTGGATGCTCTAAAGCTGCTAGCGCTTCACGCGCAGAACCCAACCGTCGCTCTAAACTGGGTTCACTCATCCACTTCAACCACTCACTCAAGGCGGGACTGAGAATTGCAGCCTGCTCAAAGTCAATCCGGAAGTTCTTTTGGGGTAAATCAGCAGGTTGCGTTCCTGTGACTAAGTAAATTAAAGTTGCACCCAAGCTGTAGAGATCAGACGCCGGAACTGTGCGTCCACCAAATTGCTCTGGTGGCATATAGCCATAAGTTCCGACTACAGTCATTGTCCCTACTTCACCTGCAGCCACAGTCTGCACCGAGCCAAAATCCACCAAGTATATTTGACCTACATTATTGCCAGAGCGGTTGGTCAGCAAAATATTGCTAGGCTTAATATCACGATGGATTGTCGGCGGTTTTTGCTCGTGTAAGTAAATGAGAATTTTTAAAAGCGCTTTGGCTATTTGTTTGACTTCTGCTTCGGTAAAAGTACGGCCAGCTTTTATGTACTGCTCCAACGTTTGTGCGCTTATATAAGTCTGTACTAAAGCAAAGCCTTTTATATTTGATGAAGTTACCTCAAAATAATCTAAATAGCGAGGAATAGACGGATGTGCTATTTTTTTTAAAGTTTCGGCTTCTCGCTCAAATAGCTTGAGATCATCCCACTCAAAGTCACTGCTAAAACAGAGTAACTTGACAACCACGAATTCATTTGTCAGGAGGTCACGAGCCAGAAGCGTCTGTCGCCCAGCTTTTTTACCCAATTGCTGCTGTACTTCGTAGCGATCGCCTAATACTTGACCATTCATTAGGATTACTTATGGCTAAAAATTGAAAACCTTTTTCTTCATTGTATTTTCCTAAGCTAGGCAAATATATATTTTTAACATAATTGTACGGTTCTTTGGCGTTCCACATTCTCTGTGGGAAAAAAGGGTACTGTTCATCCTTGTCACGAGGTTCCGGCGAGCGAAAAACAGCACGAGCGTATTTACCACGTGTAAACGAGGGGGCTTGACGATCAACACCTCAGCTTTGCTGTTTTTCTCTTCGCAAGACGGCGTTAGCCCTTGTTTTTCCAATTTGGCGCTTTTGCTTCGCTTCGCTCAAGGCTACGGCTCTCTATGACGCTTTGCGATTTTGAATGCGTGAATTGCTTATGCCCTCCCAACTTTGGCCTTATATTACTCCTGGTATTCCAGATGATTTGTTCGAGCGCTTGCCAGGAATTCCCCTAAGCAAGCGAGAAATTCGACTGTTGTTACTTGCCCAACTGCGCCTTTTACCTAATACCGTGTTATGGGACATTGGTGCCGGGACGGGAACAATTCCAGTAGAAGCGGGGTTGCTATCTCCAGGTGGGCAAATCATCGCTGTAGAACGGGATGAAGACGTTGCCAACTTGATTCGGCGCAACTGCGATCGCTTTGAAGTGAAGAATGTCGAAGTCATTGAAGGAAGCGCGCCGGAATGTTTACAAGACCTAAAGGTTGCTCCTGATCGCGTTTGTATTGAAGGAGGACGTTCCATCCAAGAAATTATGAAAGCAGTGTGGCGTTACTTGGTTCCCTCAGGTCGAGTTGTCGCCACAACTGGTAATCTAGAAGGTCTGTATGCAATTTCTCAAAGTTTTGCCCAGTTGCAAGCGAGAAATGTAGAAGTCATCCAGTCCGCTGTCAACCGCTTGGAGACGCGAGGTTCTTCTCAGAGTTTTACTGCTGTCAACCCCATTTTTATCCTCAGTGGTGAGAAACTAGACTAGAAATCAAAGTACGAAGAAAGAAGAAGCAAGAAAGAAGATGCAATTTCTTCATTCTTCATTCTTCATTCTTCATTCTTCATTCTTCATTTTTCACTCTTTTGCCCATGCCTTGGTCTCGGATTTTTAGTGGAATTGTTGCAATAGCCCTTGCTTTGACTGCGACCCTTTTGGGTGGGTGGTACTTTACTATTTTGTTTGCAGTTATCGTCTTTCTAGGTCAACTAGAATATTTTGATTTGGTGCGAGCAAAAGGTATCGCTCCTACTGCTAAAACCACCATGTTTGTTAGCCAAATTTTGCTGATCATTTGTACTTTGAATGGCAACTTAGCTGATGCCGTCATGCCCCTGGCTGGCACTTTTATTTGTTTTTACCTGCTGTTTCAGCCAAAAATGGCAACAATCGCGGATATTGCCGCGTCCATTTTGGGGCTATTTTACACTGGTTACCTGCCAAGTTATTGGGTGCGGTTGCGATCGCTTGATAGTGCAGCCATCACCAATCTACCTGCCGGTGATTACCTGTCCACAATTTGGACAAATATTCAAAACCGAGACTTTGGCTCTCTTCCCCAAGGTCTGACAGCAACAGCACTCACCTTCGTTTGTATTTGGGCAACTGACATTGGTGCTTACATCATTGGTAAATTCTTTGGGAAAACTCCTTTGTCGGAGATTAGTCCGAAAAAAACAGTCGAAGGAGCTGTTTTTGGTGTTGCAGCCAGCGTTTTTGTAGCTGTGCTTGCAGCCTATTACCTCCATTTGCCTAGATTCCCGTTTACTGGTGTCGGACTAGGTTTGCTCATTGGCATTGCTGGTCTTTTGGGCGATCTTACTGAATCTATGCTTAAGCGGGATGCTGGGGTAAAGGATTCAGGGCAAATAATCCCCGGTCACGGAGGTATCTTGGATCGTACGGATAGCTATATTTTTACTGCTCCTTTGGTTTACTATTTTGTCACGCTTCTGTTGCCCTTGCTAGCAAATTAGTAATTGACACTCCCGCCTTTGTTTTACTCGTGGAATTCTTGCTTGATTAGGACTGCTCATCTAGCTTCCCCTCCTCAAGCTTGACTACGGTCTAGACGTTGTGTATCTATGATTGCGGGCATTTATGTACTCCTTGTGTTCAGTTCTTTCTTGCTTCCTGCGTCTACGCTTGCTTTGTATGCCTTATGCCGTATGCCCAACGCGCAGGCTACACGTGATACCTAAGCTCCGAAAGTCCGATTTAGCAGCCACGCAATCACAACATCGTGTTGCTTAAGTCCTGGTTATGTTGCAATCAGAAAAAGAACTGATATTAACAGGCTATCAAGTTAAGAGGATGTTTGAAAAGTCATTGGCGATTATAATTCGCTACTAAACAAGTAAAGCCTACCTCCGTGGACATATGCAAAATTAAGGGTTTGCTAACCTGCACAGAGAGGTTTCATCTCTGTGCAAGATGAACCGCGATTACGAACATCGCCAAAATACAGAAAATCAACTTGTAAAACATCCTCTGAAGATATTAAGTATTTATTACTAATTACTCGTTTCCTCAAAGTAAAAAATATTAAATATATGTAATGAATTATGAAGCTAAAAATTTACTGCGATTCATCATTTTTGTTTACATCTACTTTGTTTGCGTTTGTTTGTGAAAACTTTTATAGATTCTATTGGTAATTGTAAAGATGACTTTAACTTCTTATAAATATTATGTGCTAATAGTGATGATAACTATTACTGAAAGCAACACGATGTTTCGGTATCTAACCTTGGGCTAAATTCCTTAGCAAGGGTAACAATTTCCGTTGTCTCGCCTTCAAAGGAAAAAACAGTTGCAAATTTGTTTGTATCAAAAAAGCAACACTCAAAAGGTATATCAATTTCTAAGGCTGAATTTCACGCGAAGAAAGTGCCAATTCTACTGGACACTTAAGTGCCTATGACCGATATATGTTTTAAGAAGAACACAGAACACAGCTTGGGCATCCCCATAAATAAATTTAGCCCCTCGGCTACGCTCGGGGCTAACGTTGAGCGAAGCCAAAACGTTAGGGGGTTTAAAAAGGATGCCAGAACAAGTCAAAGGAAGCAAGTAAAAAGTAAAAATATATTTCTTTTAACTTTTTACTTGTTTGAGGGGCTTGTACCTTAATTAACAATTCCAACTACTGAGTACTGAGTTCTTTCTTCGCTCATAACCTAAGAAATTGTGTTCCTGTGTAAGCGTGACTCCCAAAAGAAACGCTCTCCTCAATAGTCCCCCAAAAAGTTAGTACCGACACTAAGCCACTACAAGCTATAGCCAACACGTTTTTGACCCAATTAACGGCAAAAGCCTAGCAGATGAGGTGAAATCAATGCCACAAAAGAAAGCTTTAGCGCTTGATGTGACTAGAGTCGAAGCTCGCAAGAGCGTACTTCCCAAACCACCTTTGCTATCTAGCCACGAAGCTGGATGGGAGAATATGTCTCTGGAACACCACGTTCAACCAGAGTATGAAAGCCCGCAACATTACGCATCACATTATACACTTGCGATTCGTCTCAAAAATCAGTCAGGGCTGGAGCGATGGCTAGGCGATTGCCACAGAACGGAGAACTGTATACGAGGCGACGTAGCAGTCATTCCTCCTCAAGTCACCCACAAGATATATTCTCCTCAGCAATCGGAATTTATCGCTTTGTGCTTAGATTCTGAGTTTGTCTCGAATATTGCGGGTGAGTCAGTTGATCCAGATATTTTGGAAATTATACCACACTTTTCCAAACCCGATCCGTTAATTTATCAAATTGGGCTTGCTCTTAAGACAGCACTGGAATCAGATGGACCGGCTAGTCGCCTTTACGCTGAATCAATGGCAACTGCGCTATCAGCCCACTTGTTGCAGCATTACTCTGCGCCCAAGCACAAGCTTCGAGAATATCAAGGAGGATTGCCGAAGTATAAGCTACAGCGAGTCATTGAGTTTATTATTGACAATTTAGCGGATAATTTACTGCTTGGGAGTATGGCACAGGAAGTCAGCATAAGTCAGTACCACTTCGCCCGCTTGTTTAAGCAGTCTACAGGGCTTTCTCCCTACCAATATGTGATTCACTGCCGAATTGAGCGTGCCAAAATATTGCTCCTACAAAGTCAACTAAAAATTTCTGAAATTGCCTCACAGGTTGGTTTTGCTGACCAAAGCCAATTTACACGTCACTTCAAGCGCTTGCTAGGAGTGACACCCAAAGAAATTCGCTCTTCCAGAAAATAGCAAGAATCTTCTAAAACAGCAAGAATCCTCTAGACAGCAGCAATGATGGTTTCATATACCTTAGATAAAAATGAAAGTCTCTATTCTCTATTAATCTCGGCTAGTGGTATTCGAGCCAGTTGAATCTCCTAATACAAGCCCCGTGAAAACACAAGGCGAAATTCTTGCCCCATTAATCAAAGCAAGGTTGTTCACCCAACAATTGCAGCAGCAATAAAGGCTGGGGATAATGTCCTCCCTTATCCCCCGCATTTCTTGTTTTGGAGCATGAAAATAGCCCTGCCAAATTCACGGGTATTGGGAGAAATCGAATGAAAGTGATGAGTATTGCGGTGCATCTCCAAAGAGACGTTTGCAAAAAAGTGCTTGCTGGGCGTACCACTACGTCCTTTTCCTATTTCTTCTTAAGGAGAGCGTATGAACGATAATCGCAAGCCTTGCTGTACTCGACCTGATGCCACTCGCAATAGTACACCTTTAGAAGTTCAAGCGCAACTTGTTGACATCCTCAACCAAACGCTTGCAACTACCGTTGATCTGAAGACTCAGGTCAAGCAGGCACGCTGGAATGTCAAAAACATGAACTTTTGTTCTTTACACGAACTGTTTCATGAAATTGCCATGGAACTAGAGGTGTATATTGATTTGCTTGCGGAGAGAGTGACAATTCTTGGTGGTTTAGCCAGAGGAACTGCTCGGGCAGCTGTCAAACACTCAGTATTACCTGAATACCCCTTTCATATTACAGAACGTCAAGAACATGTAGCATCCCTCGCAGAGCGTCTATCCATCTATGGCTCTTTGCTGTGGGAGAACATTGACCGTACTGCCATTCTGGGGGATGCAGATACAGCGTACTTGTACGCTGAAATCTCGATGGTAATCGACAAGCGTCTGTGGTTCTTGGACGAACAGCTGATGACCTCATGCTTTGATGAGCATCATCAGGTGGCTTCTTATAACTGACAAACAAGTGTAAAAAATCTCTTGTGTTCTACTGAGTACAGAATTGCATCTGTTTCCTAAGGATTCCTGGCTCAAGTACGATAAACGCAACTACGAGCTAGGGTGCTACGAAATAGAAAGACTGTACTCAGTTTAACTATCATATTTTTTAGCTAAATATATCATTAAAAGTAAAGAATGTACTGTTTGGGTTTCTCATTTTTAATGATTAGGGGTTGACGTTAATCCGTCCGCGACACACTAACTGTCCCGGAACGAGAGTTAACTCTTGAATATCAACATCTGATCCCAGATTGAAATAAAGGTCTTGGTGATTCCCCTCAAACAGGTCTCCCCTATTGGTTTTGACTTGGATTGATGAGAGTTGCAATTCCTGTGTGCTCAGTAACTCCGGACTCATACTAATGTCCAAGTCAGTGGGTTCGCTTTCGTCTGCCAAAATAGCGCAGAGTATTGCTTTACTCTTGTGAAGCTTAATTTTTTGCCAACTGATAGACTTGGATTTTGGGCAGTGTTCTGGTAAAAGTTTAACCAGAACATCATTTAAAGCACTGGGTAATAAGTCAGATGAAAGGGAGGCATTGAGATCATCCTCTGACTGGATCAACTCGCCAACTACTGGTACTGTTTCTAACAGCCGCAGTGGCTGTCCCTTAAGTACAGATCCAATGTTGACCCGAATGTTTTCTGCAACTAATTCAATCTGTGTAAGATGGAGACCTCGATAAACTGCATGACTGGCAAAAATAGATACACTGGGAATGCAACCAGAGAGAATTTGGCGATCGCTCGCTTTAATCTCTACTTCCAGTTCGGAGATTTGGCTCACTTGTGTTTTCAACCACAGCTTCAGTGCTGTTGTTAATATATTTGTAACAATCCGTACTTTGTTTGATTTTTTTGACTGTGAATTTAATTGCATCTAACCGTTCTGCTTATGAATATCCAATTAACAAGCGCCAAGTACTGTAATAGGCTATTACTTTACCATTTACAGTGACTAACGACAAAATTTAAATATATTCTTTGTTTATCAACAGTTTCCATTTATTTTAAGTAATTTCCACATGGAGGCGCGGTTACAAAAGATTCTTTCTCAGTGGGGTATAGCCTCACGTCGTGAAGCTGAAGAAATGATCAAAGCTTCACGCGTGCGGGTTAATGGTGAATTAGCACATATGGGTCAAAAAGCTGATCCCCAAAGAGATACGATCACGGTCGATGGTAAACCCGTGTCTTTTGTGCAACGCCCAGCTTTAATGTACCTGTTACTGCATAAACCAACCGGAGTCATAACCACTTGCGAGGATCAGCAAGGAAGACCTACAGTCTTAGACTTACTACCTAAACAAATAAGTTCCGGTAAAGGTATTCACCCAGTGGGTCGCTTAGATGTAGACTCTACAGGAGCTTTAATACTTACAAACGATGGCGACCTAACATTTGGGCTAACCCATCCCAGTCACAGTATTCCCAAAACATATCGTGTTTTGGTCAAAGGACATCCTCCACAAGAAGTGCTACAGATGTGGCGTCAGGGTGTGGTTTTGGAGGAGAGAAAAACACGACCAGCACAAGTGCGAGTCGTAGAAAAGTTTGCCAATTCTAGCTGCTTAGAAATTATTTTGAAGGAGGGGAGAAATCGTCAAATTCGCCGTATCGCCGAACAGTTGGGATATCCGGTGATAACACTACATCGCACTGCTATCGGTTCAATTCAATTACAAACGCCAGGAAAAGGCTATTTAGCTGAGGGTGAGTATCGTCACCTAGAAGAGTTTGAAATTCGCTTTTTAAAAAAAGCAATTGCTGCAGATTCCTATTAATGATTCAGCGTGGTTTAAGGAGTGTAACAGAATATGAAATGGCTAAGAAGGAAAGACAAACCAGAGTCAACACCTTCAATAGAGCAACAAAGAGCCGAAATTCTAGCTGACATGGGTGCTCAACTTTGGGCTATGCGTTTGGAACAAGGTTTATCTTTGGAGGAAATGGTCGCGTTGACTAGAATTCCGCGACGGCTATTGCAGGCGATAGAACAAGCTAATTTAGCTGAACTCCCAGAGCCAGTTTACACTCAGGGTTTGATACGCCAATTTGCTGATGCACTCGGGTTGAATGGAGCAGAATTTTCTAGCACTTTTCCCATAGGTATGAACCAGGTGAGCTTAAAGCCAAGCTGGAAAAGCAACGGGGTAGATCAATTACGCCCCGTCCATCTTTACGTGCTATACATATTTGTGATTTTCTGCTCTGTCAGTGGCTTGTCTGGGTTACTCAACACAGCGACTTCACAAGTAAGTTATAGCCAAAGCAACCCGAAAGCACAAAGACAGCGTCTTGCACAACCACAAGTCACCCGAAATAATCAAACACAGCAACGCCAAGCTTTGAGCGAATCCTTTAGCAGCACTCATGCCAGTCAGCAGGTGCAAATTGGTGTGACTTTGAAAGAGAAGTCTTGGATTCGAGTGGTAGCCGATGGCAAAGTTCAGTACGAGGGTGAACTTCCACAGGGAACCCAACGAACTTGGATTGCGCAGGGAGAACTGATTGTCAAAGCAGGTAATGCGGGTGGGGTGCTGGTGAGTGTCAACAAGCAACAAGCCAAGCAACTAGGAGAACCTGGGAAAGTGAAACAAGTCACAATCGCAGCTAATACTGCCTATTGAGATGGGGGAGTGAGGGAGGGAGTGAGGGAAGAACTAGAAATTCTCCTTTGTCCTCCTCATCTTCCTTATTTCCTCCCAGTCCCCAGTCCCTAATCCCTAGTCCCCGTGAACTTCCTCACTTAGGTTGAGGCGCACGTCCAGATAATCTAGTGAGAGTTTGTAGGCGATCGCCTAACTCCTTGGTCAAAGCATCCGCCTCATATCGCCACTCCCAGTTCCCTTCAGCAATGCTAGGGAAATTCATCCGCGCTTCACCTCCCAATCCCAAGACATCCTGTAGTGGGAGAATTGCCTGATTTGCCACAGAAGTCATAGCCAGTCGAATCAAATCCCAGGCTATACCTTCAGGGCTTTGACAACCCAAATAAAGCAACAAGTATTGCTTTTCGTGTTCCGTCGCTTTATTGAACCAGCTGACGGTTGTGTCGTTGTCATGAGTCCCGGTGTAAACGATGCTATTGCGCTGATAGTTGAACGGTAAAAACGGATTACCCGCGTCAGAACTAAAGGCAAACTGCAAAATTTTCATCCCCGGAAATTCAAACTTGTCTCGCAGCGCTTCTACATCTGGCGTAATATCACCCAAATCCTCCGCCATGATGGGTAGTTTGCCCAACTTCAGTTTAATCGCCTCGAACAACTCTTCTCCAGGGGCTTTAATCCACTCGCCATTTATGGCTGTTTCTTCCCCTCTTTTCACAGCCCAGTAAGTTTCAAATCCTCGGAAGTGGTCGATGCGAATCACATCAACATAATCTAGCAACGCCTCAAAACGTCCTATCCACCACTTATAGTCTTGTTTTTTCAGTTCTTCCCACTCATAAACTGGGTTGCCCCACAATTGACCAGTAGCGCTAAAGTAATCTGGTGGAACTCCCGCCATCAGCGCCGCTTCTCCCGTCTCTTCATCCAGGCTAAAAATGTCGCGATGGGACCACACGTCGGCGCTATCGTGAGCTACGTAGATGGGGATATCGCCGACAATTTGAATACCGCTCATGTTCGCATAGCTCTTGAGTTGCGACCACTGGCGGAAGAATTCATATTGGGTGAATTTGTGAAAGAAGATTTCCGCAGTCAGTTCTCGCTGTATCCGTTCCAAGGCTTCCGGTTCGCGCTTGGCAAGTTCTGGCTTCCATTTATGCCAGCTTATGCCATCGTGGACATCTTTGAGCGCCATAAAAGCGGCATAATCATCCAACCAATAAGCCTTGCTGTCACAAAAACCAGCAAATTCCGTTTGCTGTATGGGCGATGCCTGATTTTTAAAGTTTTCACAGGCTTTTTTGAGCAGCTCAATTTTAATTGGTCTAACTTTGTCGTAATCTACCTTGGACGCCTCAAATGTTGGTAAATTAGCAAAGTCCTCCTGTGCTAGCCAACCCTGCTCTACTAGTTTGTCTGGACTAATGAGCAGGGGATTTCCAGCCAATGCTGAAAAAGAAGCATAAGGAGAATTACCGTACCCAGTTGGTCCTAAAGGTAGAACTTGCCAATATTGCTGACCGCTCTCTCTGAGAAAATCAATGAAGCGATATGCTTCTAAGCCTAAATCCCCAATGCCAAATCGACCGGGAAAGGAGGTGGGATGTAGCAAAATACCACTGGATCTAGGAAAAGGCATATTTAACCTGTTGTTAATTAAGGACGCGAATGGGCGATCGCGCAATCTGGCGATCGCATGCAATTTATCACGGAACAGTACTGAGGATGAATCAAGTCATCTGACGTTGATTGTCCTTTGTCTAGCCGCTTTGCACCAGTCGAGAGTAAAAATATTTGACTATTGACTGTTGACTAATGACTAATGACTAATAACCAATAACTATGAGTTACCGAAATCCTGCTCCGACAGTTGATATCATCATCGAATTAGGTGATCGTCCTCATCGACCTATAGTGTTAATTGAGCGACATAATTCACCTTTAGGCTGGGCTATCCCTGGTGGTTTTGTAGATTACGGCGAATCTGTGGAGATTGCGGGGCGGCGCGAAGCTTTGGAGGAGACTGGCTTGCAGGTGGAGTTAATTGAACAATTTCATGTATACTCCGATCCGAGCCGTGATCCGCGTCAGCACACATTAAGCATTGTGTTTTTGGCAACGGCAACCGGTGAACCCAAGGCGGGGGATGATGCCAAGGGTATAGGAATTTTTGAGTCTTGGGGCGTGCCTGGAAATTTATGTTTTGACCATGATAAGATTTTGCGGGATTATTGGCGGTACCGGCATTATGGTATACGTCCAAGGTTGGAGTAGATCAGGAACCACAGAGGCGCAGAGGGCGCAGAGGAGGAGAGATGAGTAAAAGGGTTATTCGGACTGATAATGCACCTGCACCAGTGGGACCATATAATCAAGCGATCGCAGCTTCTGGTGAGTTGGTTTTTGTGGCTGGGCAAATTCCTCTTGATCCCAGTACGGGGAAGATTGTTGGTGAGGGGGATGTGACTGTGCAGACTCAACAGGTGATGGCGAATTTGGAGGCGATTCTCACGGCTGCTGGGGCGACTTTTCAGGATGTGGTGAAAACGAGTGTGTTCTTGGCAGATATGAATGATTTTGCGGCGATGAATGCGGTGTATGCAAAGTCTTTTGATGAAGCGACAGCGCCAGCACGTGCATGTGTGCAGGTGTCGCGTTTGCCTAAGGATGTGTTCGTGGAGATTGAGTGTATCGCCGTGATTGCCAGTTGATAATTCAGGAAGATGCGTAGCGATGGCTCAAATTGCCGTGTCATAAGGAGCCTATCGCCTTTCTTCATTTGGGAACACTGTATTGAGAAAAAATGGCAGATAATCGAATTAGTGCTAGCCTTTCCCAAAGCGATCGCCAAGCAGTGATGCAGGCTATTGCTACCATTCGGGAAAAATTACCGTTTTTGATAGGTTTGACAACTGAAGAGCGGCGCACAATGCTAAAGATGGGAGATAAAAGTCGGGCTTTTGTCAGCAAAGCCTTAGAAGTGGCGACGCAAAACCCAGATTTTCTTCCCCGTTCTTTTAATTTGGAAGAGATGCGCCGGGATATGATGTTGTATGAAGCGTTATATCCTGTGCTGCTGTCTCTGACGCAACTGCAAGACTTAGTAGATGATACGTGTATGACGGCTGCAAGTGAAGCGTATACATCAGCGCTAGCAATTTATAGTTATGCCAAAGCAAGTGGAAACGTGATGGGTTTAGATGCGGTTATTGATGAGATGGGGCGCAGGTTTACCCGTCGTACTAAGAAAAAAGCATCGGATATTCCAGCTAGCTAAGATTTGGAATATCTCATTCTGACATGAGTTCGTAGTTGGCGCTTTAGCGCTGAAGCGCTAACTACAAACCTATCAAGCTTAGTCAATTACCCAGTAGTAGGGTGTGTTAGGCGCACCCTTGGCTCTGATTTATAACGAAGAACATAAGCAAAGCGCTTAACGCACCGGCATTAACAACGTTGAGCTTTTGAGAGTCAACGTTGAGCTTTTGAAGGTAAAGTTTGAGCTTCTGAGAGTCAACATTGAGCTTCTGAAGGTGAAGTTTGAGCTTCTGAGAGTCAACATTGAGCTTCTGAAGATGAAGTTTTACCTTTTGAGGCTCAACTTTGACCCTTTTAGGCTCAACATTGAGCTTTTAAAGGTGGAGTTTGAGCTTCTGATGTTCAACGTTGAGCTTCTGAGGGTGAAATGTTAGTCCTGCTCAATCAATTATAAAAATTACTGATATGTTTTAGGAAAAGCGATGTGAGACGTTGTTTTAATCAATAGGATAAGTACTTCTACCAACGTATATCATACAACGGCTATGAGCAACGAAACTGGAATTCGCGTGACTAAGCCCGATCAAACAAAAAGATGGCAATTTGATGTCAACAATAAAGAATTAATCAAATCATCCCTTAAACTAGGTGGAAGTATTATTGCAAAGTCTGATAGTTTCTTTGATAATCTTGTGGATGTTGGAGCATCAATTGGATTAGCAAAAAAACCAGGAGAACTTGCCTGGTTACTAGTTGTTCATTCTTTAACACAAGCAATAGATAGCTTACTAAAAGATTATCGAAAGATATATACGCAAGTAATTACGGATACTATTTCAGTATTTTCTCAAGGTTGTCTAGACAGATTTTTAATAGACAAAGAACTCACTATTTATCCTAGCTTTTTTGACAACCCTATAGAATCGCTTATTCTTCAATCAAACAAAACTCCTCTTGATATAGGCAAAACAACTTATTTTTTTGAAGAAGTCAAAACTCTCTTTACTGATTGGCTAAGGTCTTTTAATGTTAATGACACACCATTAGAAATAATCAGTTCTAGGCTTCGCACTAAGTTTGTCTATGCCTTGGCTCAAGAGTTGAAGGAGAATAGTGATAAATATACTCGTTTAGAAAAAGAACTCAATGTTCCTTTTCTTCAAAGTACTGAACAGGAACGTAAAAAAGAACTAGCATGGCATTTGTATTCAGTATGGCTGGAAGACCAAGTTGAACAACGAATCTTTGATGAATTTTTTACCCTGAAAGATGTTTATGTTCCTTTACGTGCATACTATAAGCGTGAGATTAAGGGGAAAAATGATGATGATGCTGAGCGCCAGATAACAAAAGATAAACGATATGAGCAAATAGTTGTTGAGCTAGAAAGTGAATTGGAAGCTTGGCTAAACACTGCTGATCCTAAAGATGCCATCCGCGTTATTAGTGGAGGACCAGGAAGTGGTAAATCTTCTTTTACTAAATGGTTTGCAGCTAAATTGGTAAAGAAAGAAAAAGAAGAAAGAAAACACAATGTTCAAGTTTTATTTATTCCTTTGCATTTTTTTGATTTAAAGGGTGATTTGGTAGATGAAGTCAGCAATTTTATTGAATCTACACATCGAATTCCTTTGCCTCCAAATCCCTTAAAACGAGATAATTCTGTATCACGCTTACTGATTATTTTTGATGGATTAGATGAGTTATCAATGCGGGGCAAAATTGATAAAGACATTGCCCAAGAATTTGTTAGTGTTGTGCAGAGACAAGTAGAGAAGTTTAATGACTCTGACAATTGTAAATTGCAAGTCTTAATTAGTGGTCGTGAATTGGTAGTGCAGCAAGCACATAGCAGTGTGTTGCGTCAAATCCATCAAACTATGCATATTTTACCTTATTTTGTAAGTGAAAATCAAAGAGACAATTACATTGATGAGCAAGAGTTATTAAACGAAGACCAGCGAAATTTTTGGTGGCAGAACTATGGTAAAGCAATAGGTCAAGATTTCGATGGATTACCATCAGATTTAGAATCAGACGATTTTATAGAAATTACTTCCCAACCTTTGCAAAGCTACCTAGTTGCATCTGTTTTTGTGGAAGGTAAATTGGAATCTGAGCAAAGCAGCAATTTAAGTTATATCTATGGGCAGTTATTACAAGGAGTTTATCAACGAGGTTGGGCAGATAATAAACAACACGCGGCAGTTAAGGAATTTGATATTCAAAATGATAAAGATTTTGCCCGCATTCTTGAAGAAATCGCTATAGCTTGCTGGCATGGAGATGGCAGAACAACAACAGTTAAAAAGATTGAAAAAAAATATGCTAGTACTCCGCAGTTAAAAAAACTTTTTGAAGAATATAAGCAAGTTGCAGAAAAAGGGGTTACTCGTCTTTTGACTGCTTTTTATTTCCGACAAGGTGAGGTTAAGGATGATGAAAATACTTTTGAATTTACTCATAAGACTTTTGGTGAGTATTTGACTGCAAGACGCATTGTGCGGGAAGTAGATCGTCTTGAAAAAATGCAGGAACGTAGCAAAAATGATTTTTATGAACATTGGAATGACAAAGAAGCTTTGAAAGCGTGGGCAAACCTTTGCGGTTCAACTGCTATGGATGAGTACATTTTTAAGTTTGTTCTGGGTGAAATGCAGTTGAAGGATAAAGCTGAAGTTGGCAAATGGCAGCAGACACTCTGTCACCTCATTAGTATTATGCTGCGTGATGGTATGCCAATGGAAGAATTAAAGTTAGATAATTTTAAAGAACAAAACCGACAAGCGCGTAATGCAGAAGAAGCGTTGTTAGCTGTGTTGAATGCTTGCGCTAGAGTGACAGAAGAAATTTCTCATATTAAATGGCATGATTCAGTCAAACAAACTTCAGGAGGAGAAGAGAAAAAATATTTTAAAGATTTTGGTGTTTGGATTTCTCGACTGCATGGGCAAAGAGTTGATGAGAATGAGGTGTTTTGCTTAAATTGCTTGAGTTTTTTAGATTTGCAAAACTGCATTCTCTTCTTCAAAGAGTTTTACAAGGCGGATCTTAGTGGGGCGGATCTTAGTCAGGCGTTCCTTACTCTGGCGTTCCTTGGAGAGGCGGATCTTAGTGGGGCGGACCTTAGTCGGGCGGACCTTAGTCGGGCGGACCTTAGTGAGGCGGACCTTAGAGAGGCGGACCTTAGAGAGGCGGACCTTAGTCGGGCGGACCTTAGTCGGGCGGACCTTAGAGGGGCGGTCCTTAGAGGGGCGGACCTTAGTGGGGCGGTCCTTAGAGGGGCGGTCCTTAGAGGGGCGGACCTTAGTGGGGCGGTCCTTAAAAAGACAAAGCGTGAAGGGGCAAACTTTGCAGGAACAATCCTTGAGGGCAAAGATTTAACATACTTGGATGAAGATGATGATGATGATGATTTAGATTTTGAGGGCGAAGACTTAACCTTAGATGAAGATGAGCAAGATTCACATTCTGATGAATCTTAGCAAAGCGTCAGCTGTGTAAACGCCAGCGTCACACACCAAATTTATCAATTCTATTAACTTTGTCTGATTGTCCCTTAGCAAGGTAACAGCGTCGCCTAGTTCCGGTTATTGTTGTAATGCGATGCTGCTTTGTAGCTGAACGAAGCGATCGCATTGATGTTGTTGTTAAGATGAAGTGCGATCTAAGCAGCTTAAGGAAGCGATCGCGTTGAGATATGGCACCGAGACACAGATCCCCGACTTCTTTAAGAAGTCGGGGATCTATCTTGTTTTTTGATGGAGTGCGATCTTCGCAGGTTAACGAAGCGATCGCATTGAGATATAGCGCGTCAAAGAGAACCGCTATATTGCACGCCCAAGCTTGATAATTGAAACACTAGTACCATATTACCAAGCTCATTCATGACCTCCGAACGCGAAAGGGTCGATAATTATTCACCGTGGAAAGAAATCTTAGAAGCTTACTTTCCCCAAGCAATGAAATTCTTCTTCCCTCAAACTGCTGCATTAATTAATTGGGAACGTCCCCACGAATTTCTTGATAAGGAATTTCAACAAATAGCCCGCGATGCCGAACAAGGAAGAAGATACGCAGATAAATTGGTCAAAGTTTGGCAAATTCAAGGAGAAGAAATTTGGCTGTTAATCCATGTCGAAATCCAGGCGAAACCGGAAGATAACTTTGCAGAAAGAATGTTTTCCTACAACCTACGAATTTTTGACAGATTTGCGAAAGCAGCCATTAGTTTAGCGATTTTATGTGATACAGACCTGACATGGCGACCAAATCAATACAGTTATAATTATCCTGATACGAGTCTGCATTTTAAATTTGGAACCATCAAGCTTCTCGATTATCAAAACCGTTGGACGGAATTAGAGAAGAGCGATAATCCTTTTGCAACGGTTGTGATGGCACATTTGAAAACACAGCAGACGAGTAAAAAGCCAGGAGAACGCAAAGCTTGGAAATTTAGCTTAATTCGCCGATTGTACGAATTAGGTTTTCCGGAAAAAGATATTCGTAACCTTTACCGCTTTGTCGATTGGGTTATGATTTTACCAAAAGCATTAGAAGCAGAGTTTTGGCAAGATTTTAAGGAGTTTGAGCAGGAGCGTACTATGGGTTACATTACCACAGGTGAGCGCATAGGCTACGAGCGTGGACAGCAGGATATTGTTCTACGGCTACTACAAAGACGAGTAGGAGAGTTATCTCAAGAGGTTAAAAAGCAAGTACAGGCTCTTTCACTGGAAGATTTAGAAGCACTTGGCGAAGCGTTATTAGATTTTACAGCAATCGGTGACTTGCTGAATTGGTTACAAGCACATCCTAATGAAACTGAGAATTAGCAATCTTCGCAGCTTAACGAAGCGATCGCATTTGTGATCACATTTATTGTAACCGACCACGCGGGCGATAAGTCCGGAGGCTTGACGCTACGCGATACGCCCAGCTTAACGTTCAAAGTAGCGTCTCGTTGGCGCAGCCTCTCGTAGATAACAGAAGCGATCGCGTTGAGATAATGCCGTGTCCATACCGGGCTGCGTGTATTCTATGCAAGTGAAAATCGCTAGAAATGCGTGAAAGCTTATTCCCCCCCTCCCCGCGTGCGGGGAAGGGTTGGGGGTGGGGTTCTAAGTTCAGGTTTTCTAGCGAATACCCAAAGAAAGACTCAGCACTGATTGACTTTTTCTCCAAAAAGCTTAATAATATTCCTTCTTAATAACAATCTTGTTAAAACAAATTCGCAAAATTATTAAGAAATTTTTCTAATGGAGGGTGGCAAATGAGTGTGAGGAAAAAGGGTTTATTGAGTGCTGGCGCTGCGTTTGCAGTGCTGACAGGGTTAGTTGCTGGTTGCTTTGGAGGTATGCAGGCAATTGCTAACTCAACGCGAAATCAGAAGAGTTCAAGTTTAGTTGCTCAAGCAGAGCAAAAAACTTTAACAGTTATCTTTCCTAATAGGTCTGATTCTACAGACTTGCAAACTAAAGCAAATGCAGTCGCGACATTTTTGTCCAAAGAATTAGGAACACCAGTTCAGGCAAAAATCGGCGATGATACAGCTGCTGTAGAAGCTTTGAGAGGAAACACCGCTGATGTAGCTTTCTTAAGCAGCCGTCCGGCGTTGAAAGCTGAACAACTCGCAGGCGCACGCTTGTATTTAGCAGAGGTACGTCCGACTTACTCTGGAAGATACACTTATAATTCAATTTTTGTTGTCCCCAAAGATAGCTCGCTCAAAACTTTAGGCACATCGAAAGCGACTTTGGAACAGTTGCGGGGTAAAAGAATGGCATTTACTTCGCCAACTTCTGGATCGGGGTTTATCTTCCCTGTGGGTGAGTTGGTGAAACAGAAACTTGTGCCAAACCGCGATCGCCTAGACGCTTTCTTCAGTCAAGTTGTTTACGGTGGCGATTACAGTAAAGCGTTAAAAGCTGTTGTGCAAGGTCAAGCAGATGTAGGGGCTGTGTCAGAATATGCTTTCAACAGTCCGTATATTACGGATGCTGAAAAAAGCCAGTTACGAGTTCTCTATAAAATCCCTGGAGTTCCAGCACACGGCGTCGCTATTGATGATGATGTTCCTGCTGCTACGCGCGAACGACTTGTCAATGCCATGCTGAAGTTAAATGAACCACAAAACAACGAATTGCTTCGCAGCTTGTATAACTCCACAGAATTGGTGAAAGTTGACCATACTAAGCACTTAGCACCAATTCGTGAAGCACTTAAGAACGCAGGAATTGACCCGTAATGTTAGTAGGGTGCGTTACGGCATACGTGTGACTAAAGATAGCGACAATAAATATTCTTGCCGTAACGCACGCCCGATCAATGGTGCCGTACTTTCGGCTATAACGCAATAAGGTTCAGATAAGACCAGAACCCTTATCAGGAACACAATGTAGAGACGCGCCATGGCGCGTCTCTACACACGTGATTTTTTACACATCAACCTTAACTGAACCGTATTGAGCTATAACGCAGCCTACACAATCTCTAACCTCTCCCCAACTAGATAATTAAAATGCCTAAGCGCATATGACTCAGACAGTAATTGAGTGTCAGGACGTAGAAACTGCTTATTCCGCAGCTTTGAATCGTCCTATCCTTAACGGAATTAATCTCCAGATTGATCAGGGTGAGTTTGTCGTATTGCTGGGACTCAATGGCGCGGGTAAGTCTACGCTTTTGCGTTCTTTAGTTGGGTTAGTACCAATCGTGCGGGGAGCAATTGGGATCAATGGTGTACAATTAACTCCACGCACGCTGCCTCATATTCGACGTGATGTTGGTATGCTATTTCAGGGCGGCGGATTGATTCGGCAATTATCGGCAATTGAGAATGTGCTGTGCGGACGCCTTGGCGCTAGGACAACTTGGGAAACGCTGTTTGGGTTTCCTAAAAATGACCGTCGTCAAGCGTTGGAACTGCTGGAACAGTTAGGGTTAAGAGAGCAAGCTTATCAAAAAACAGGTCAACTCAGCGGCGGACAACAACAACGAGTGGCGATCGCTCGTGCTTTGATGCAATCTCCTCAAATCCTACTAGCAGATGAACCCATCACAGGATTGGATATCAAAGCATCCAAACAGGTGATGGAAACTTTATCTATGTTGCACTCGCAAAGTATGACAATTGTGACAGTTTTACACGATTTGGGTGTGGCGGCGCAGTATGCCCAGCGTGCAATTATGTTAGATGCTGGACGTATTGTTTACGATGGATGTTGTGATAATCTGCAAGCTAAATTTGCTCAAGCACAATCAAGTTGATCGCACATAGTAGGCAAATTTTTTGTTTCATGAAAAATTTCTCTCATGTTTGGAAACGCTTTTCTTGGCTGAGTCGCCTACTCATCCTGTGCGTTGTTCTTTTAGTTTACAGTTGGGCATTCCAAGGTCTGAAAGTAGATTTTGGATTATTAAAACAAAGCTGGTTCAATATTATTGATTTTGTGTCGCGGTTGTTTCCCCCGAATACAAGTTGGGATATTTTCTATAAAACAATCAAAGCACTGGTAGAAACTGTCCAGATGTCTGTGGTAGGAACGACTCTAGGGGCAATGCTTTCTCTCCCTATTGCTATTGCCAGCGCCCGCAATGTCGCCCCAGTTTGGCTACAATGGTTAGCTAATTTCCTGCAAAATGCTGTACGTTCTGTCCCCTCGATTATTTTAGGGTTGCTATTTGTCGCAGCAACTGGACTTGGTCCACTAGCAGGTACACTGGCTTTAAGTATCTACACAATTGGCTATCTAGGAAAATTTTATCAACAAGCGATTGAAGCGGTTGACCCTCGTTCTATAGAATCTTTGCAAGTCGCTGGTGCATCGCGAATCCAAATTGCCCAATATGGTATCTTGCCGCAAGTGCTACCCTTGGTGTTAGGCTACACCTTATGGATGTTTGAGTACAATATCCGTGCTGCCTCAGTTCTTGGTGCTGTTGGTGCTGGTGGCTTCGGCTTTGAGCTAAAAAGTTACATAGATGGCTTTGAGTATACTAAGGCAACGACTATGATCCTGATACTGTCGGTCGTTGTTACTGTGATTGATGCTCTCAGCAGCAAGTTGCGTCAGCATTTGGAATCAATGTAGTTAGAGCGCCCAATCCTGCTTAAATATCTCGTTGGATCATTATCTGTGTAGCATTCCTAAAATCGGCGAGTGGTGTAGTGCATCAAATTGCCCACGGACATCAAAACGCGCTTCGCGTTGCGCCCCAGTCGAGTGCTGGGTCTCGCTCATGTCCCGCCGCCTTCATTGCACGCTGATAGCCGGGGCGAGCGCTAATCCTTGCCAGCCACGCCTTGATAAAAGGACGGTTGTCGAGACCGACATTGTAGAACGCTTTCATCGTACCAAATGGGAAGTGCATCATGATGTCGGCGGCGGTGAACTCAGTTCCTGCAAAGTAAGCCGCTCGTGACAAATGATCTTCGACCATCTCTAAGTGGCGCTCAAGCCGCTCGCGTAGGGTAGGCAATAATGGAGAGTCGCTGTTTGGCCCTGCGACCATCGCGGCGATCCAGTTCACGCCGATCTGCGCCATCAGACTGGCGTTCGCGTAGTGGAACCAGTACAGGTAGTCGGGATACTGCGGTGACCTAACAGGAACAACCAGCCGTCCATTTCCGTAGCGAGCTAGTACATACTCGACGATCGCGCCGGACTCGGCCATAACGATTTCGCCATCGCGCAACACTGGCGCACTGCCGAGCGGATGAACTCTTCGCAGTTCGGTTGGAGCAAACTGTGTGACCGGATCGCGTTGGTACACACGCAGTTCATAGGGCAACTCTAGTTCTTCGAGTAGCCAGATGATGCGTTCGGACTGGGAGACGTTGAGATGGTAGACGGTAAACATATGCCCCTATACCTGCCTTGCCTTGGGTAGACTTCGCTTTGAGTATAGCAGCGCCGATAACCGGGGTTTATGAAAAGAGGAACACTGTAAACTTTTGTGTGCTTCGGTAGATAACGGCTAAAAGCTAATCGTCACAATGTTTTCAAGTACTTGGCACTTGATGTCAGCTTCTTCTCTAGCCTTAGCCCAATTAGGGTGCTTGCCGAGATAATACCAGCAAAATTGGCACGATTCCCAACATCGTTGATCTAACGAAAGTGTATCAATTCTCCTTTTTAGTTATATCCTGGTGCTACAAGCGCCAGTGGCGCAATGTTCGCTTAACTGCACAAGCGTTTTCAGCACAAACCTACAAGATTTACTGGATTTTTAGGCGTAATCCTTTTTTACTTTCCTTGCACAGCTGCGTTAAAACTTAAGACTTTTCCTACTTGAGTTCTACTTTTGTAATTGGTTACAAATGATAAACCCGGTTTCTTAAAGAAACCGGGTTGATGAGAAATTTTGCAAAACTTTTGCAAAAATCACGAGTGAGTATTTGAACAACAGCAGTAATAAAATTCTTAGTAGATTTTCCCATTAATATAGTAGTGCTACAACTGTCAGCACTCAGCTTGCGATAAGCACGTTACTTTACTTTCGTGATCTTGCTCGTTCTCTACGCTGTCACCGCCAAAATGTTTGTCCATCAGTGCAGGGACTTGTGTAGCTTTTATACGGCTGTAGCGAGTTTTGTCTGGCATCACCAAGTTTGGTCCGGCTTTGCAATTTTTCATGCAACCAGTTCCTTTAATCGTCACTTCTGACTCTAAACCGCGAGCGCTTACAGCCGCTTCCAAAGCCTGACAAACGCCTGTGCCGCCCCGTTTCATGCAATCAGACTTTTGACAGACTAATATAGTAGCTTTTTTTGGCTTGGCGTTACTAGAAGAGGACACGGAGACATTTTCTCTGTGGAGGTCTTTATGTCTCAATGTCGCTGCGTCTGGTGAAGCCGCCATCACTCGCTGTGCCTTGAGTTTCACTTCGCCCGTTTTCTGGTCGTGCTTTTTTTCTCCGACAACTTGCAACCAAGTCCCTGGGGGTAAACGCAAGTCAAAACTAGCACGTAAATGTTTAGCGAGTTTAACGTAGCATTCACCGTCGGTAGTTTGCAGTAGTAAGCCTTTGAGGTTGTAACCATCTTTGATGACAAAATCTAGAAGCTTTCCCTCAAGGCAAAATTCGGAAACTTCGGTTGTGTGGAATTTACTCATTTCTTTGACCTATTTTTGACTAATTTTTGACTAAGTTTAGCTACAGCAAGCTTTTAAGTGCGATACTGCCAGCATTTTTTCAGAGTCCCAATTAAGTCTTGGCGGCAAGTAGTAAATTGCCGCATAACACTCCAAAGTTGTATAGCAGCTGTAGGATTGCTTATTTCAACTGTCAATGGCTGGTTTGTCTCACACTGGCAAGGAATGTCTAGTTCCTGCAAGCGTCGATATATTTGCCAGCGATCTGCCCAATTTACCTCAACGATGTACTTTACCTGCGGTTCTAAAATTGACGGTTTCAAGACAATCCCCCTAAAAATGCAATAGTTTTGCAGTAAGTACGCACCTTGACTCCCATAATTTTTTGTTTGTTAGGAGCTTAGTACAACTTGTCATTCATAGAGGTCGGAAATCAAAATTATGCCAAATCTGGGAAATCAATTATCCCTTAAGGCAATTCTGAACCCCCTTTTATGGTCATCTGTACTTAGCTTCTTTACATAAGAATAACCTAAGTGCAAACTTTTCTCAGTAATTTTTGAAAAAAAATAAAATTTATAAGCATTCTTAAACTTTCCCTCGGTTGAAAATAATACAATGCACATTTACTGAAAAAAATCAGTATTTTGGATAACATTAAGGATGTTATGTGTGGAAATCTCTAAAAAGCGATCAAACTTAAGGCTTATTTTTAATACAAAACTCAAAAGATTGTGAAAATAATTGAGCTTGCTATGATTTTTAAAATGTTAAGATGTAGAGACTAAGCAGTTAGGATTGCTATCTGCCAAAAGCGAGGAGAACAACAATGTCTGAAACGCAAACTTTGTTACGGAATTTTGGTCAAGTCTATGACAATCCTGTCCTCTTGGACAAAAGTGTAACTGAGCCGGTTTGTGAAGGATTTAATGTCGTATTAGCAAGTTTCCAAGCACTGTACTTGCAATACCAAAAGCATCACTTTGTAGTTGATGGTGCAGAATTCTACTCTCTGCATGAGTTTTTTAACGAAAGCTACAACGAAGTCCAAGAACATGTCCATGAAATTGGAGAACGCTTAGATGGACTGGGCGGAGTACCCGTTGCTAACTTGCGCAAATTGGTAGAATTAACCTGCTTTGAGCAAGAACCCGATGGCGTCTATTCTTGCCGTCAAATGGTAGAAAATGACCTGAAGGCAGAACAAGCGATTCTTGGTGTGATCCGCCGCCAAGCTGCACAGGCAGAAAGTTTGGGCGATCGCGCTACCCGCTATTTATACGAAAAAATCCTGTTAAAAACAGAAGAAAGGGCTTACCACTTGGCTCACTTCCTTGCCAAGGATAGCTTAACCTTGGGATTTGTTCAACCTGCTCAAAACTAACGCAGTCATAATAGTGAGTGGTTTAACTAGACTGGAAAAAAAAGTTGTAAGTACTGATTCTTAAACAACTATTAAGAAATGGCAGAGAGGTAGACGCCCTACCTCTCTGCCATTTTTTCATACAAGTTAACAAAAAAATATGCGGGGTTAACTTCCATTGTTCGGCAAGGTAGTTAGTAAATATTGTTATTTAGCAAGATTAGCATATGAATAAAAGACGAAATTTTTCGTTGAGGCATTTGTCAAAGATGATTATCTGCTTATTGAGAAAAATCACCATTTTAAATAGAAAAGAGTTGCAAAAGAAAAATCACCATAGCATGATAAATGAATAAAATAAGACCTTTAAAACCAGCCAATAAAAAAACAGGGTACACACGATAGGACATAGCAAAAAAGCTGTAACCTATAACTTGTCCCCTATGCCCTCTGTATATAGAGAACTAAGAAAAGCTGATAATAAACAAAGGGACTAATGGGTGAAGACCCTTAAAATAATCAGGATTTATATTTTTTTACTCAAAAGCAACGACTATGCCGCGCCGTGACGATATCAGGAAGATTCTGCTACTCGGGTCTGGTCCAATCGTGATTGGACAAGCCAGCGAGTTTGACTATTCTGGCACTCAAGCTTGTAAAGCATTGCGAGAAGAAGGCTACGAAGTGGTGCTGGTCAACTCGAATCCCGCCTCAATTATGACCGATCCGGAAATAGCGGATCGCACATACATCGAACCGCTGACACCGGAATTAGTTGAAAAAGTCATCGCCAAAGAACACCCCGACGCCCTACTACCGACAATGGGAGGACAAACCGCCCTCAACATTGCTGTCGCTTTGGCGAAAAATGGGGTGTTGGAAAAGTACGGCGTTGAGTTAATTGGCGCTAAACTCCCAGCCATTGAAAAAGCCGAAGACAGGAAACTTTTTAACGAAGCGATGACAAAGATAGGGGTGAAGATGTGTCCGAGTGGGACAGCTTCATCTTTGGAAGAAGCCAAGGCGATCGCTAGACACATTGGCACCTATCCCTTGATTATTCGTCCTGCTTTCACATTGGGTGGTACAGGGGGCGGTATTGCCTACAACGAAGAAGAATTTGCAGAAATGGCACAAGCAGGTATAGATGCGAGTCCCGTGTCGCAAATTCTCATCGACCAGTCCCTACTTGGCTGGAAAGAATACGAACTGGAAGTGATGCGCGATTTGGCAGATAACGTTGTGATTATCTGTTCCATCGAAAACCTTGACCCGATGGGTATCCACACCGGAGACTCAATTACCGTTGCCCCAGCTCAAACCCTCACCGATAAAGAATACCAACGGCTACGGGATATGGCAATTAACATCATCCGCGAGATAGGCGTGGAAACTGGAGGTTCTAATATCCAGTTTGCCGTCAATCCTGTAGATGGAGACGTGGTTGTCATTGAGATGAACCCTCGTGTGTCCCGTTCTTCCGCTTTGGCTTCCAAAGCCACAGGTTTCCCCATCGCTAAGATAGCGGCGAAGCTGGCTGTTGGCTACAGGCTTGATGAAATTAACAATGACATCACCAAGAAAACACCAGCCTCTTTTGAACCAACTATTGATTACGTCGTCACAAAAGTTCCCCGCTTCGCCTTTGAAAAGTTCCCTGGCGCTGAAGCAGTGCTGACAACACAAATGAAGTCGGTAGGGGAAGCAATGGCAATTGGGCGCACTTTTAACGAGTCCTTCCAAAAGGCGCTGCGTTCCCTGGAAACCGGACGCGCAGGTTGGGGTTGCGACCAGAAGGAAAAATTACCTAGTGGTGAACAAATTCGCGCCCATCTGCGGACACCAAACCCTGAACGCATATTTGCTGTACGTCATGCCATGTTGCTAAGCATGACTATTGAGGAAATCTACGAGTTAACGGGTATTGACCCGTGGTTCTTGGATAAGATGCAGGAACTGCTGGAGGTGGAGAAGTTTCTGAAGCGGACACCATTGCAGCAGTTGACAGAACAGCAGATGTATGATGTAAAGCGGCAGGGATTTAGCGATCGCCAGATTGCCTTCGCTACCAAAACCACCGAAGATGAAGTCCGTGCTTACCGCAAACAACTCGGTGTCATACCAGTTTACAAAACAGTAGATACCTGCGCTGCAGAATTTGAGGCATTTACTCCTTATCACTATTCTACTTACGAAGACGAAACGGAGATCATGCCGACAGATAAACCCAAGGTGATGATTTTGGGTGGTGGTCCTAACCGTATAGGACAGGGAATTGAGTTTGACTACTGTTGTTGCCACGCTGCCTTTGCTTTAAAAGACGCGGGGTATGAGACAATTATGGTCAACTCCAATCCGGAAACAGTTTCCACAGATTATGATACGAGCGATCGCTTGTATTTTGAGCCGCTGACAAAAGAAGATGTGCTGAATATCATCGAAGCGGAAAACCCAGTTGGGGTAATTGTTCAGTTTGGTGGGCAAACTCCATTGAAGCTTTCCGTTCCCCTCCAAAAAGTTCTCAGCACTCCAAACTCACCACTCAGGACTCGAATTTGGGGGACTTCACCAGATTCTATCGATATCGCAGAAGACCGAGAACGGTTTGAGAAAGTTCTTCAAGAGTTAAATATTGCCCAACCACCAAATGGTATCGCCCGCACCTATGAAGATGCTTTGGTCGTTGCCAAACGCATTGGTTATCCGGTGGTGGTGCGTCCTAGCTACGTGTTAGGGGGAAGGGCAATGGAAATTGTCTACTCTGATGCAGAGTTAGAACGTTACATGACTTTTGCCGTGCAGGTAGAACCGGAACACCCGATTCTCATTGATAAGTTTTTGGAAAATGCCATTGAAGTCGATGTAGATGCGATCGCCGACCACACTGGACGAGTGGTCATAGGGGGTATAATGGAACACATAGAACAAGCAGGAATTCACTCGGGAGATTCTGCGTGCACAATACCTTCTATTTCTCTACCACCAATCGTTTTACAGCAAATTCGTACTTGGACGGTGGAGTTGGCGAAGTCACTTAATGTCATAGGGTTGATGAATATTCAATTTGCCGTTGTTGGCACGCAAAGTTCTTCGCCCCAAGTTTACATTCTCGAAGCCAATCCTCGTGCTTCTCGCACTGTACCATTTGTATCTAAAGCAACTGGCGTGCCATTGGCAAAACTCGCATCATTAATTATGTCAGGTCAAACCTTGGAGGAGC
The DNA here is from genome assembly GCF_002368435.1 of Kalymmatonema gypsitolerans NIES-4073. GTDB lineage: Bacteria > Cyanobacteriota > Cyanobacteriia > Cyanobacteriales > Nostocaceae > Kalymmatonema > Kalymmatonema gypsitolerans. The sequence goes on along the minus strand of NZ_AP018268.1, from coordinate 8,305,485 downwards.
TAGGCTTCACCCAAGAAGTCATTCCAGACCACATTGCAGTGAAAGAAGCCGTATTGCCATTTAACAAATTCCCTGGTACTGATATCATTTTGGGACCGGAAATGCGTTCTACTGGCGAAGTCATGGGTATTGACAGTGACTTTGGACGCGCCTTTGCCAAGGCAGTATTGGGCGCTGGTGAGCGTTTGCCCATGACTGGTACAGTGTTCGTATCGATGAACGATCGCGATAAAGCAGCAGCGGTTCCTGTGGTCAAAGAATTTATCGATTTGGGCTTTGCTGTGATGGCGACGGATGGTACAAGTCGCGTCCTTCATGAACACGGTTTAGATGTGGAGTTGGTGCTGAAACTGCATGAAGGTCGTCCTCACGTGTTAGATGCAATTAAAAACCACAGAATTCAATTGATTATCAACACGCCTTCTGGGGAAGAAGCGCAAAGTGATGGTAGACTCATTCGCCGTACAGCTTTAGCTTACAAAATCCCCATTACTACCACGATTGCCGGGGCAAAAGCCATTGTCGCTGCTATCCGTTCCTTGCAAAATACAACCTTAGATGTGAAGGTTATCCAAGAATACACAACGGTAACTAAGTAGCATCCTTGGGGAGGAGTGATGGAGGGAGGAGATCCCTCCTTGTCCCTCCAGAGATTATTGCAAGACGTTCATTAAAGAAAGATGAATGGCAGATGAAAACTATTGGTTGATTGACTTATAATACCGCAAAAGTACGGTAAAGCACTATAGTTACCGTAATTGTGTCGGAGAATCTTGATGAGCAACTGGCAAGATATGAAAAAATCAGGGATGTACTGGATCCAGGAAACTCAGACTTATGTTGTTAAAGTCTGGCGAGGAATTAGACACTGGAGTCATAAATCACAAATAGCAAGTTGGTCGAATCGACGTTCACTTCGAGACTTTGTGTGCTTTTTTTTGCTAGGAGCGACTTTGAGCGTGGCGATCGCTGCCTGTGGAAGCAGTTCAGCTTCCAAAGCTGATGTAAAATTAAACCTCGTTTCTTTCTCAGTCACTCAAGCAGCTCACGATCAAATCATTCCCAAATTTGTAGCAAAGTGGAAAAAAGAACACAATCAAAACGTAACTTTTGAGCGGAGCTATGGTGGCTCTGGTTCCCAAGCCGATGCGGTGATTAAAGGCTCAATAGAAGCAGATGTGGTACACCTAGCACTTCCACTTGACGTTAATAAAATTCAACAAGCAGGTTTAATTCAACCCCATTGGGAAGTGGAAGCTGCCAAAGGTAGCATTGTCAGCCGCTCCGTAGCAACTATCGTCACCCGCCCTGGCAATCCCAAAGGCATCAATACTTGGGAAGACTTGGCAAAAGATGGCGTCAAGCTGATTGCTGCTAATCCCAAAACTTCTGGTATTGCTATTTGGGAATTTTTGGCTTTGTGGGGTTCGGTGACTCAAACAGGCGGTGACGAGGCGAAAGCGCTGGATTTTGCCAGCAAAGTCTATAAAAACGTCCCCGTGCTTACAGCAAGTGCGCGTGATGCGAGCGATCTCTTTTTCCAGCAAGGAAAGGGAGATGTGTTAATCAACTACGAAAACGAGGTATTTCTGGCTGAGCAGAAAGGTGAGAAACTGCCTTATGTAGTACCTGGAGTTAACATTTCCATTGATAACCCTGTCACAGTTGTGGACAAAAACGTTGAGAAGCACGGTACCAGAGAAGTTGCAGAAGCATTTATCGATTTTCTTTACTCAGCAGAAGCGCAACAAGAATTTGCTAAGTTAGGATACCGTCCCGTTAACCCCAACGTAGTAGAAGAAGCAAGTAAAAAGTATCCCCAAATTCAAACCTTCTTTACTGCTCTAGATTTGGGGGGTTGGGATTCACTCCAGAAGAAGTTTTTCAATGACGGGGGAATTTTTGACAAAGTTTGGACTGCTAGTAAGGCATAATACAGCAGAATTCAGGAGTCAGAAGTCAGAAGTCAGAAGTCGGAAGTCAGAAGTAAAATTTGCTCGCTTGTCTTGTTTTTAGACAAAGCGCGTTGTACTTCATTTACTTGCAATGCGCTGTAACTAATTCGTCTCTAGATTCTTTATCAAAGTCCAACTAGAACACCGAAAAGTCAGGCATCACAAATAAGCTTGCTGTAATTTTTTTCAAATTCTTGTGGGCTGGGCTGTCCTATTGCCCAAAATAATGCAAACTTATTTGCGTCATAACTTAAAAGAGTATTTCAAAGAACACAGGATTGTAGATTATGAGCTTTTGCTATCAATTAAAAAGTCGTGCTTTACTCACATCTCTAATAGTTCTGACTTTCGGCATAACTTCTTGCAACAGTGCTGAAGAGAAGAAAAAAGAGGTGAGTGTGGATGGTGCAGCTGTTGGTTTTCCCATCTCTCTCGCAGTTGCAGAAGAATACCAAAAAGTTCAACCTAATGCCAAAGTAAGTGTTGCTTCAAGTGGTACTGGAGGCGGCATCAGTAAGTTTTGTGCTGGAGATATTGATATCGTGGGTGCTTCACGTACCTTCAGGAATGAAGAAATCAAAACCTGTAAAAAGAAGGGCATTAACTTTGTAGAACTACCTATTGCCCTTGATGGGATTGCCGTCATTACCAATCGTCAAAACAACTTTGCCCAATGTTTGACTATTGATGAGCTTAAGAAAATGTGGAATGCCAAATCCACTAACAAAATCACCAGTTGGAATCAAGTCAATTCAAAGTTTCCCAATAAGCCGCTCAAGCTTTATGCTCCAGCTTCAGATACTGGAACATTTGATTATTTCACACAAGCTGTTACTGGCAAAGCCAAAAATAGCCGCACAGACTACACTCCTAGTCACAATCAAAACATCCTTGTGCAAGGAGTTGCAGGCGATCCTACAGCTCTTGGATATGTTGGCATATCTTATTATTTGCAAAACCAAGACAAGCTGAATTTAGTTGGCGTACAAAGTCCAAAAGGAAAGTGTGAAAAGCCAGTTCCAGTAGACAATGTTGTAAAAAATATCTATACTCCTTTGTCCCGTCCCCTTTTCGTTTATGTCAGCAAGAAGTCGCTGGATAGTAAACCAGCAGTCAAGGAGTTTCTTAAATTCTATTTAGACAATTCTTGGAAATGGATTGATTCAGTTGGTTATGTTTCCCTACCCGATGACGCTTACGTCAAGGTACAACGAAAACTTGTGACAGGTGAAACTGGTACTAAATTCCAAAAGGCAAAACCAGGCGAGCCTATTATCAACTTCATCTAAAAAGAACTTTCTTCTTCCTTGTTAAGTCAGTTATCAGTTCACTATACTTCTTGCAAAAGTATCATTTAAAGATATAGAGAACCACAGATATACAAAGATTAACACTCATTATTTATCTGTGTGCATCTGTGGTTTAATTTTCATAAATTTGTCTTTTGCAAGAGACTTCATGTACTTCGTACACAAGGAAGACTCTGTGTACCTTTGCGTTTCCCTCCCTTCGGGTATGCCTGCGGCACGCCTGACGGCGTAAGTCCTGCGGACAGGCTCCGCCAACACGTAGTGTGGGCTTTGCGCTTACACCAGTTGCCTGCTCCGGGAAACCCTACCAAGAGCACTGGTTCACAGCGCTCCTCTGCGTTTAAAAACGTTACGAATTAATGAAATGCTGTACTAAGCAGTCTTGTTTTAGGTGGAGTTTAAATCTCCCGAAGTAACATAATTATCAATTATGAATTATCTTTTGGGCGCTAAAAAAAGTCACAATGATTTTTCAGGCTTGGTATCACGAACCGAAATGTATTGGGTAGGGTGGTTAGCGAGTCTGATCTGTCAGTGACACTCTCTACGCTTGCAGCGATCACCCTTTGAACTATGCGCTGTCTTCCCAATCGCCACCTTAGGACAACGACCGACTGCGATCGCTCGTTGTCCTGCTCCCGAGTCAGTCAAAATACAATAGCAAAACGATTGTGCCATCGTCGATATTGATCATAAGCTACTTAAAATACGGTAAACCGGCTAGTTTACTGCAAGCTAATTTTCAGTAAAAATAAAATAAATAGCTCAGCCTGCTCAGGTTTTCAAGTTGAGATAAAAATAAAACAATGACTATAGACAAAGAATGATGGTTATTGTTGATTTATTTTAATAATTCTTAGAAAGTTTTCTTTTTGCATATACATTTATTAAAGAAGTTTCTAGACAATATTTGAATGATGTATTAGGCTTGAATGACAGGGAGCGCCTACAAAACTGCAGCCTAACAGCTAGTCAAGAATTCTCATAAATGTTACAATTATTAACAATACCTAAAGAAAAAATGTTGGACTGGTTACCTTCGATCTAACTATAGATACTTGAGAAAAAGGGGAAATAGCTGTAAGTTCTAGCAATTAAGAACCAAATTTGCAGACAATTAGCCGCCCTTGTTTACCCTGGCGCGTAAGTTGTGAAACACAGCATGGGTACCCAGTCTAACTGGGTAAACATGCAAGAAAAGGCATCTATCAGCTTTCTTACCATTCTGTCAAACCCGTCAAAACCGAAGAGTAGTGCCATGAAGACCGCTCAGACAGCCACAGACCTCGTGCGGACTTACCTGCGTGAGATTGGCCGTGTGCCACTATTATCCCATGAGGAGGAAATACATTATGGCAAACAGGTGCAGCGTGCAACAGCATTGCACGAAGTGAGGGAGTCGTTTGCCATCGGCTTAGGTCGTCAACCAACTTTAGAAGAGTGGGCAAAAGCGACAGGGCTAGAACCAACAGAGTTGAACGAAGCAATCGCAGACGCTGAGATTGCCAAGCGTAAGATGGTAGAAGCAAATTTGCGACTCGTTGTGTCTGTAGCTAAAAAGTACATCAAGCGCAATGTAGATCTACTCGACTTGATTCAAGAAGGTAGCATAGGGATGCAGCGGGGTGTAGAAAAGTTTGACCCAACCAAAGGCTACAGGTTCTCTACTTATGCGTATTGGTGGATTCGTCAAGCCATAACGCGGGCGATCGCAGAAAAAGGTCGTACCATCCGGTTGCCTATCCACATAACTGAGAAATTGAATAAAATCAAAAAGGCGCAGCGACAGTTATCTCAGAAACTAGGACGCGCCCCCACAGCTTCTGAATTAGCACAAGAATTGGAATTGACTCCTAGACAAGTGCGAGAATATCTGGAAAAGGCACGTGTCCCCCTATCTTTGGATTTGCGGTTGGGAGATAATTACGATACAGAACTCGGGGAAATGTTGGAAGACCCAGGAGTTTCTCCAGAAGAATTTGTTGCTCAATCTTCTCTATCATATGATTTAGAGCGTCTCATGGGGGAACTTACTCCACAGCAAAAGGAAGTCATATCCCTGCGCTTTGGTTTGAAAGATGGGCAAGCACATACTCTAGCCAGCATTGGTGAAATCCTCAATATTAGCCGCGAGCGAGTGCGGCAAATTGAGCGGGAAGCCTTAACTAAACTCCGTAAGTTGAAAGCCGATATAAATGAATATCTGGCAAGTTAGTCATTTGTCGTTTGTCCTTTGTCATGTCATAAGTTGTTCACAAAGGACAAATGACGTATATCCTCGTAGACCTCGTCAGTGGGGCTAAGCGCAAGGTATGACAAATGACACTTAACAAATGGCACTTAGGTGAGACAATCCGTTACTTTTGGTACGGTTACACCGACTTTGGTAGTTGTAACTCGACTGTTACATTAGTTCATAGGAACATACGAAAGCAAAAGTTTTGTCATATACATCAAAGGCATTCACGACTGAACTAACACTAATGGCAGTTGTCCTACTAAAGGAGGTATAACGTGAGTAACCCATCAAATCGAGTTTCAGAATTTTTTGATAGTGAGTCAGAAACCAGCGACTTGCTGTGGCAGTATGTTAAATCCTTAAGTCCACAGACAGTGATCCAGTTATCTAAACCTTCTTCTGCCGAAGTCTTTCAGGTGATGGAGCGCAATATTGCAGGGCTGTTGGGTAATTTGCCTTCTGAACACTTTGGTGTCACCATCACAACCAGCAGAGAGCATTTGGGTCGTCTTCTTGCCTCCGCAATGATGAGCGGTTATTTCTTGCGTAACGCCGAACAGAGAATGAACTTTGAAATGGCTCTGCAAGGTACTGAAACCAACAACACTGATGCTGAGTAGCAATTTGAAATTGCTGTTGAAGATTTCAGATTGTTGTATTCATAAAAATGAATTCAAAACTCCCCTCTGCAAAATCCTTATACTCTCCCTCCCCTTGTCTCGGGAGCGAAGATAAAATAGCCCATGCGGGAGGGAGTCAAAACAATTCAAAATTCAAAATTCGCTCATTCAAAAATAATACCCCATGGCTAAAGCCAGAGGCTTGAAGCTGGGCATGTTGCGCTTTTTTTTGTTTTCCATGTCGCGCAGCCAGGGGCTTGTATCCCAACTGTTAATTCAAAATTTTTTCTTAAATTTTGAACTAAGAATTTCGCGGATTTTGAATTCAAAAAATGGTTATCTAAAATTTCAAATGTAAAAATATCTGGTGCAATCTGCTTTTAATTAAGGAATGCTGAAAAAACGAAATAATTTTCCAACCTATAATACAATCAATACAAGCTCGGCAGACACCAACTTAACTGCCGAGTTTTATATTTAAAGAGTGTATTTCTTTGTGAAGTCGGTGGGCATAAATAAACGCGCTCTAATGTAGTCAGGGCTTAAGCTGTTAGAAGCCTTGCTCTTTGGGGAAAATAACGCGCAGTACGAACAAAGAATTTATGTTTATGTTTAATTTCACTTACTTAAAAGAATGTCCCCAAAACAAAAATCAAGTGTGAGTAGTATCTCATCTTGTCATTGGCCCATCGAGCAATTGCCTGGATTGAGCCAGCACGAACAATCCCAACTGCAAAACTGTGGCATTACCACTACAGGGGCGCTTGTCAAACAAGGGAAAACCCCTGCGGATAGGCTAGCGCTAGCAAATAAATTACAGATTCATCTTCAGTATGTCAATAAATGGGTAGCATTGGCAGATTTGGCTCGTATTCCCAGTGTAGGAACACAATATTGTGGATTATTGCTGCATGCGGGTATTGGATCTGTGGCACAGTTAGCCGCTACCCCCACTCACAGATTGCACCAACAACTTCTGCGCTTTGTAGTCGCAACAATGCAACGGCGTGATTTGTGTCCTTCGATTGAGCAAATTCAACAGTGGAATCAACAAGCACGAACGATAGAAGAAAGAAGATAAAAGAAAAAAGAAAGAAAATAAAACAATTTCTTCACTCTTTATTCTTTTGCTAAGACTCCATTAAGGAATATATCAGCTAGTCCTTCTGCCATTGCCTGCATTTGTTGAGGTGAGGCGTCTGGTTCCATAATGGTGTTGTTGGAAAACCCTGCAACGGCAAACATTCCTAAAAAAACTTTAGCGACTAGTGCTGCATCCATCTGACGATAGATTCCTTTGTCCATTGCCGTTTGAAAGAAGGCTTCGGCAACATTAGTCATTTTGACAATTACGTCAGACTGGATGCGATCGCGCAAGTCTGGGTGAAACTGTGCTTCCATAAAACAAACGCGCATTAAGTCAGCATTTTTATGGAAATTCCACATCCGGCGGCGCATAACCTGAGCAACAGCCTTGTAACTGCCCATTTCACTCAATTCTGTCAGCAAATCTGTCAAAATCTCCACCCAGCCTTGAGTTGCCACCTCAACCAAAATCGCCTTTTTATTGGAAAAATGACGAAACAGAGTGCCTTCAGCGACGCCTGCGGCTTGTGCCAAGTCACGAGTCGTCGTACCATCAAATCCTTGGGAGGCAAATAACCGCCTTGCCGCGTCTAGAATGCGGGTGCGTGTTTGTGCTTCGGAGGATGGGGGAGAATTAAAAAGTCGCATAACAGTTATAGTGATATATCCGCAAGAGGATGTGTAGCATTATTGTCTAACGTTAAATGCAATAACTATAGAAAGCTTAATACAAGATTAAGACCCTAATGATATGGAAAGGACTCCAACAGCAGGTGTCTAAATTTTCATATGAGCAATACGCCTTTATGGTGGGGTGTTTTGTTGGAACGACTCATTTGATCAACGTGCCCAATCCTCCACTTCATACAGAAATCGTGTTTTTCCCATCAGTTTGCGATTGGCAGAAGTACTTTGCACAAACACAACGTATTTTTCCAGGTTGCTTGGTTTAATTCGCATCGTTGTCCCAGCAGGTAAACCGAGCATATCTCGTGCTGCTTCCCCTTCAAATAAATCGCCCGTTTTGCGATCCATGAGAATAATTTCTTTATGACCTTGAATAGTTTCTGTCTTCGTGAATTCGTAGAAGCCTCGTCCGACTTTGAACGTCAAACCATTCTCTAAGACAAAAGCTTTGATGGAAATGTCCTGATCCACGTCCAAAACTTGAAAGCGTCCAGGTGACACTGCTCGTAAATCTGCTTCCCCAAACTCATCAGAAGCATCGCGTTTCAGAAGCGTGTTAAACATACGGTTCAAACCGCGATTCATCCGCCCCTGGTTTGCGACTTCTTGTTCATATGCCTGGAGTTGATCTTGAGACGACTGTTGGTAGCAAACGGATAGGAAGAAATCGGTGATGTAGGAAAACTGATCCAAATTGAGGTGAAAACCTCCAGACTGATCTGCTAATTCCTTGTAGAAAAGTGTTGCATGAGAACGATTTAGTGCTTGAATACCATAGACGGTAATGTCTAACTTCGTTAACTTCTCTAGTTCTTTTCGCCAATTCAGCTTTTGAGGCGTTTGAGCAGGCGCATGGGGAATGTCATCCCCAATCATCACAAGGGTTTTGATGCTAGTAGGCGACCAGGAGAAGGATTGAGCTTCGTGCAGGACGAGTTCATAACATTCGGGAGCATCGCCACCACCTGTGGCTTCGACAGTTTGCACAAAATTGCATATGGTATCGACATTCCCTGATAAATCCATGTGTTTTGTGACATAGGTAGACCCAGCATCACAATAGTCACCATGAGCAATAATGCCAATACGAATGCCAGGAATTTCATCGAGCAACCGAGTGACAGTGCTTTTGAGGTTGCGGCGAACTTGAGTCAAACAGGGATACATGCTCCCTGTAGTATCAAAGCTGAAAACTACTTCAATATTGCTACTAGCCATCAATCTCTATCTCCCAAATCAAATAACTGTGCGATCACCCCTTACTTAAAGCTCTCAAAACTGTCGGCCTTCCAGAACCTTAGTATACTTTAACGTTCTAAATAGCAGCCTGGCTCGGATGTAACAGCTATAGTGATATATGCGGAACAGGATGTGTCGCGTTATTGTCTAACGTTAAATGCAATCACTACAGAAAGCTTAAAACAAGATTAAGACCCTGTTGACTAAGTTACGTGTTTGGTGTTGTCATAGAAATTTACTTTTATTTTCGTGTATGAATAAGCTTAGTTGCTTATACCAAAGGGAAGTGAAAAACAAAGCAAGTCAACTTTTAGTCTCTTTTCTTGTAGCAATACTTGTTTGGTGGGGGTTCCTACCAGGAATTGCTCTAGCGAAAACTCAGACACCATCTGCTCAAAGTTCGATTCAACCCTATTTGAATCGGGTGATAAAGCAGTTGACAGAATTCCGTCTTGACAATGGTTTGAAGTTCATTGTCTTGGAAAGGCATCAAGCGCCCGTAGTTTCTTTTCTAACTTATGCTAATGTCGGCGGTGTGGATGAGCCAGATGGGAAAACAGGCGTAGCCCACTTTTTAGAGCATTTGGCTTTTAAAGGCACGACAAAAATAGGTACATCTAATTACCAGGCAGAAAAACCACTACTTGATGCCTTGGATCAATTGGCAAACCAAATAACAGCAGCGAAAGCGGCTAATAAAAAAGATGAAGTTGCTAAGTTAGAAGCTCAGTTCAAGCAAATAGAAGCACAAGCCGCTAAACTTGCCAAGCAAAACGAATTAGGACGAATTGTGGAACAGGCGGGAGGCGTAGGTTTAAATGCCAATACCTCCACAGAAGCGACTCGTTATTTTTACAGTTTTCCTTCCAATAAGTTAGAACTGTGGATGTCGTTGGAATCAGAAAGATTTCTAGATCCCGTATTCCGGGAGTTTTATAAGGAGAAAGATGTCATTTTAGAAGAGCGACGTATGCGGGTGGAAAACTCTCCTATCGGGGTGATGATAGAAAAGTTTATCGGTACCGCTTTTGAAACCCATCCCTATAAGCGTCCTGTAATTGGCTATGACCAAGATATCCGCAATCTGACACGGGAAGATGTGCAGAAGTTTTTTGAGACGCACTATGCACCCAGTAATTTAAGAATTGCTGTGGTTGGTGATGTCAACCCCACTGAAGTCAAGAGACTGGCACAAATTTACTTTGGGCGTTACAAGGCAAAAGAAAAAGCTGTTGCTCAAATCCCCTCAGAACCAAAACAGACACAAACGCGCGAAGTGACTGTGGAGTTTCCTTCTCAACCTTGGTATCTTGAAGGTTACCATCGTCCGGCAATAACTGATCCAGATCAGGCAGTTTATGAAATTATTGGTAGCTTGCTGAGTGATGGGCGTACCTCACGGCTATATAAGTCTTTAGTGGAACAACAGCGGTTAGCCCTGGCGGCACAAGGTTTCAGCGGGTTTCCAGGAGATAAGTATCCGAATTTGATGTTGTTCTATACTCTCACGGCTCCGGGTCACACGGTTGATGAGGTGGCGGTGGCTTTGCGTAAGGAAATTGAGAGGTTGAAAACTGAGCCAGTGTCTGCTACTGAGTTGGAGCGAGTGAAAACGCAAGCTCGAGCAGGTTTGTTGCGAATACTCGATTCTAATATGGGAATGGCGCAGCAGTTGTTGGAGTATGAGGTAAAAACTGGCTCTTGGCGGAATTTGTTCAAGCAGTTGGATGAAATTGTTGCAGTGACGCCTGCTGATGTTCAACGGGTGGCGACAGCGACGTTTACGACGGAGAATCGTACAGTTGGTAAGCTGTTGTCCAAGCAGAAGTAGTCAGCAATTCAGAATTCAAAATTGAACAAGTCAATGACAAAGAAGCGGCTTCTCGTACTGTAGGGCGTGAAGGAACAGAGATATGAAGAGGTTTAGGGGTACAAGGTACAAGGTAAAAGTGAGAAGGTTTTTTTACTCGTTATTGGTTTGTTTTGCGTTGGTTCCCTTGCTATGCTTTGGAGTGCTTAACACATCTTGGGCGGCGACGGCGGCAAAACATTACACGGAGTTACAGCTGCCGCCGTTACCTCAGGTGAAGTTACCGAAGTATGAGCGGTATGTGTTGAACAACGGCATGGTTGTGTATTTGATGGAGGATCACGAGCTGCCGTTGGTAGGCGGTTCGGTGATGGTACGTACGGGTGAGCGCTTTGAACCTGGAGAACAGGTTGGTTTGGCTGAATTGACGGGTATCGTCATGCGTTCTGGAGGAACTCAGAAGCATACGCCGGATCAGCTCAATGAGATTTTGGAGCAACGGGCGGCTTTGGTAGAATCTGGTATCGGCGAAACTGCTGGTAATGCGAGTTTTGAAGCACTCACTGAAGATTTGGAAACGGTGTTTGGGTTGTTTGCTGAGGTGCTGCGGGAGCCAGTGTTTGCCCCAGAAAAGGTCGATTTGGCGAAAACGCAGTTGCGGGGTGCGATCGCCCGTCGCAATGACGATCCTGATGCTATTGCGAATCGGGAATTTCAGAAATTGATTTATGGCAAAGATAGCCCTTATGCCCGCACGGAAGAGTATGCAACATTGGATAAAATTTCCCGTGAGGATTTGGTGAAGTTTAAAGAGCAATATTTTTATCCCAATAATATGATATTGGGAATTGTCGGGGATTTTGACTCGAAGAAAATGCGATCGCTCATTCAAGCGAAGTTAGCTGACTGGAAACCAAATCCGCAACTGGTTAAACCTCAGTTACCTAAAGTCGCGCAAGATAAAAAAGGTGGTGTCTTTGTTGTCAATCAACCGCAACTGACACAGAGTAGTGTTCTGATTGGGCATTTGGGGGGACAATTCAATAGCCCTGATTATCCAGTACTAGATGTGCTCAATGGAGTGTTAAATGGATTCGGTGGACGCTTGTTTAATGAAGTGCGATCGCGTCAAGGTTTAGCTTACTCCGTGTCTGGTTCCTGGAGTCCCCGTCATGACTACCCTGGTTTGTTCATTGCTGGGGGACAAACGCGCTCTGATGCTACAGTGCAGTTTGTCAAAGCTGTACAGGCAGAAATCAAGCGCATCCAAGCTCAAAGGGTAACCCCGCAGGAGTTGGCTTTTGCTAAAGAGTCTACTCTCAACTCGTTTGTTTTCAATTTTGCAGATCCCGCGCAAACATTGTCTCGCTTAATGCGGTACGAATATTACGGCTATCCATCGGATTTCCTGTTTCGCTATCAGCGTGCTGTACAAGCAACGACAGCGGCTGATGTGCAGCGAGTAGCGCGCAAATACCTCAAGCCAGAAAATTTGGTGACTTTGGTAGTGGGGAATCAAAACGCGATTAAACCACCGCTGACGCAGCTAGCAACACAAGTGACGGTATTAGATGTGACGATTGCTGGTTCACCAAGCCAGGCGAAGAATTAATATGCGTTCCCTGGCGTTGAGCCAGGGAACGCTAAGCGTGAGAATTAGTACAAACGTTCAGAAATTGGTAGGTAACGCTGTCTTGACTCATTGCCATGCCTTTTCAGACTGAGCCTGGTCAAGATTTTAAGCCTAAAAGCCAACTAAGCTGCTGAATCGTCCTTTAAATAGAGCAGCCAAGGGCAAGATGAGCATTTAAGCCAAATTTAAGGAATTTTACATCCTACCGTATTTGTATTAAGTATAGCTAGTAAAACTGCGTAAATTTGCCATTTCATCATTAAAGTGCCGTATAAGTTTAAATTTTGACCATAGCTTACACAAAATCGGCAAAGAAAATTCCAAAAGAGCTTTAGTATTAATACTTAACTAATAATTTACCTGCTAGACAGTTACCGCAAGATTACTGATGCGATAACTGCAGATTTTTGTTTGCCAAAACTGTTAAAAGCATCCTCTGTGACTGAAAAATTTTCTTTCCGCAGCGCAAAAGTAGCTCGAGAGCTTTCTGCGTTGCGTCATGCCTGCTTGTATCTTTACTCATCTAAGTAGTTAGGTGAGTCAATGACCTGAAAACCTCACAAGTATAAAAAGAGGATCGTTATGAAGCAATATCAAGCATTTACCAAGGGCTTCTTACTACTGCTTACTCCGTGCATAGCTAGCTCTATGTTAGCAGCGTCACCCAGTCAGGCTGCTACCTTAGCACGTTCTGAAGGAGTACTAGAGTTTACAAGATTTAGTCAAAACCCTTCGACAACTGGAACTGCTACTAACACTAACACTGTTACTATTGCCAATAATGGAATGGTGAATGCTTTTGCTAACGCAGAAGCAACTTTTATAGTTGCCCCACCAACAGCATCCAATTCATCTTTGAGCTTAGCCTTTGGTGAAGGGAGAGATTACTTAGGATTAGCAGAAAGTGAGGTTACAGTTATCGGTAACTTTGATGTAGATGCGAATACACCTTTTTCTTTTGACTTTAAAAGTAATTTAAACCTGGAAACATCAATAGATAATCCACAAGCAGAAAATGCAAGAGCTGCGGGCGATATATCTTTGGCTTTACTTGATACCACTAGCAACAGTACCATAGACTTCTTCACCCTCATGGGAAATTTAACCACCCCAGGTAATGATGACTTTATCGCATATCAAAAAAGTGACAATATTAGCTTAGGCAATCCAGTCACTACGTCTGATTTTGGAGGGAATCAAGAATCTGCTACAGCTTCTGTTCAGGGTTCTCTGCAACGTTATTTTGATAGCAAAACAAGCTTAAGTTTAATAGAAGTTAAGAGGAATCAGGCTAGAGTTACAGCGCCTGAACCTTCAACTTGTCTAGCTCTACTTTTCTCTTGTGGAGTGATTGGCGTTGCATCGAAAGGTAGACGCAAAGAAAAAACCTCAGCTTGTTCTTTGTAAGGAAAGATAGCCGCTGAGGTTTGAGGACAGGAGCATCCCTAAAAGTGCAAAGAAAGGGACGCACCCTAAAGACCACTGAATAAGTAATTGTTAACAGTAACCAGATGCAATAAAATATTGCATCTGGTCATTTAATTTTTGCCCATCTATTTGGTATAAGAAGTAGAGCTAGATGTTGAGAAACTGCTACAACTATTATTACCAGATGAAACGTGTACAGAAACGCTTTGATTAATGTGGCTTTGATTATCGCCAGATGCTATGGCTACGCTTTTTGCCTCGGCGATTATCTTGCCATCTGGTGAGACAATGCGTTTGATTACAACTTGATAGCGAGCCATGATTTTACAACCTATTGCATTACAAACAAGTTACGGAAGCTTTAAAAACTCCTAGGTACTAGAACCTTGAACAAGATTGGCATTCATTGCAAAAGATGTGGTAAATTTAACACCATTATCAAGAGTACCAAATGCTGCGCCTGCGAAAAATTTGCCAAGTTTATCTGACACTACATATCCATAGTTACCAGTTTTTTCGTCACCGAAGTATTGTGTAGTGTAGTCTGCATTAGGATTTTTAATCGTAGCTAACAGCTTGGTTTTAGGGAAGTACAAAGTAAACTGTAATCCGCCTTCCACTTGACTATTACTATAAAGTTCAGTGTCACAAAAACTGAGTTCGGAAATTTTTAATCTGCTCATAAAACACCCTGATTTTTTTTAATACATTTATGAAACACCCTTTTGAAATAGATATATCGCCGAAAGCTTATTAAAAGCTTTCAGCGATTTTTATGTAAGATGCAGATGAATGATATCAAGTCCGGTTAAATACTTATCATTACCCGAATAACCCCACCCCGGTAAAGCTGCGCTTCACCTCCCCTCCCCGCAAGCGGGGAGGGGATTGAGGGGTGGGGTGCAGTTAACGTGGAAATCATAACTAATTAGCCGGACATGATATGAAACAAAGAGTTAGAGGAGACAGCTATAATCGCCGTCTAGCTGAAAGTCATTTTTAGTTGCTTACAAACGCTGAAGTCGCACTAGCCGGAAGATCTGTAGGCAACAGTGTAAGTGTAGCTTAAACCTTCTGCATTGCTATCGAGACCGTATGCCTTAGCGGCGAGTTGCAACTGCACGCTGCATTTCTCATTTTTAGCCAAGAAGCGAATGAGAGTAACGGTTCGATTGTCTAGTGCATTCTTACAGAGAACTGGTACTAATTAAATTTTTAACAGTGTTGGCAGCTAGCTGGTTTTAAGACAGCCAAAAGCTGTGTAGCTTCTGGCTGTTGTTAATCGCTAGTGACTAGTTGGTAGCAGCAATAGAGGTGCTATTAGAAGAATATGGAGTGGTGAAAGCGAAGGATTGGGTTACGGTGTTGTCACCTTGAGCCTCAGCTTCCGCTGTAGCTGTATTGCCTTTAACGTCTACCTTTGAACTAATGTATTTGTTGATGTTGAGGTTCTCGTTAACATAAAGCGAGGTTGTTTTGTAGCTGTAACCACTACCTAAATAAATACCACCAACAACATCTGCACCTTCAACAGCTTCCAAAAGATTCAAGTCTGAGATAATCATAGGTTTCTCCTAGGAATTGAATTGGTTTTTGTTACTACTTTGAAATTGGGAATTACTGGTGTAAGCTTTTTGTTTACGCTTACATTTACTAATATACATTATTAGATTGAAAAAACAATAGTTTTTTTTTTAAAAGCTATATTATTTTCTAATCAAAAAACCTATTTTTTCCTATTTATTTATTTAAACACTTATATCTTTTTTTGCTAGTAAAAATGCATGACAAATGCCTCAATGTTATTGTATTGAGTAAAATATTTTTAAATATTTTTTTAATTTTTATTCAAAATTTTTATTTAGATATTACACCTCGTTTTTTCATTATTTAATAATATGAATCTAAGCCTGTTTACGGAATTTGTCATTTTCTTGAAAGCTGCTGCCTGAGTCTGTAAATGTAATAATTTCCATGATTTCTATTTGCTGCTTTAACCAAGTAGAAAACATATCTTTGATAATGTTTTGGCGTACCTCTTCATCTAATTTTGGTTGAATGATTTCCTCCAACCAAATTAAATGAACTCCCTTTGGAGTGATAATTGGCTTAAGAATTTCTGGCGGAGTCGCAGCAAATATAGCAGCAGCAATCTCCGGTCGAAAATCTGTGCGCCGTTTGATTCCTTGATAACCGCTAGCACGACGAACTTCTGGATTTTGAATGTAAGAGCGGGCGATTTCTTGAAAAGTGATTTCCCTTTCTTGCAAGGCATAAAATAGTTCCAATGCTAAGTCTCTATCTTCTAAGATGACTTCGTAGGTAACTGCTGCAACATAATTGAGTTGGTTTTCATAAAAGAACCGTTCGACCTTATCGGCGAATAGGTGATTAGCTAACTTTTTAGAAAGTATGTTGTTATTAACTAATTCCTCAAAGTCATCTAAAGACAAATGATGTTTTTTCAGCCATGCCCAAGTGTCTTTGGCTTGTACTAGTTTCTTCTCTAACCGCAGCCTATCTCCTTCCTGCTGTAGTTCTTCTTCTGATATTTGAATGCCTGCTTCTTGTGCAGCCTCAGCGATAATTTTTTGAGTCGCTATAGCTTCCACAAGATCAGGAATTTGACAAGAAAGTTTGAGGCTGTGGATTATGTCTTCGTAGGAAATATTCAAACGTTTTAACATGGTACAATTCCTCTCGCTAATGGCTAAAGGTCTAAACCGCCTTTTTGCAATTTCCTAAAGGGGTCTAGGATAAAGTCGATGACGCGCCGTTCGCGGACAATTACTTCAGCAGTGGCTGTCTGTCCAGGAGTTAATGCGATACGTTTGTCACCGTTCTGGATATATGCCTGATTCAAAGCGATTTCTAACTCAAAGTTTTCTATATTGCCTTGAGGTGTTTGACTCACTTTTGAGTCTGGAGAAATCCAAGCTACTTTCCCTGGCACAATGCCATACTCCTGGAAAGGATAGGCATCAAACTTGACTTTGACTGGCATACCCACTTTCAAGAAGCCGCTTTGCTGGTTAGGCATACTAGCCTTGAGTACTAAGCCAGCATTTTTAGGTGCAATTTGGGCAACTCTTTGACCAGGTTGTAGGACGGCTCCTGGTTTGGTTATGGGTAACTCAAAAATCACACCGTTAACAGGCGATCGCACGACTCTTTGCTGCAACTGAATCTTGAGGGATGTGGCTTGGCTGTTGGTCTGAGCCATTTCCGATTGCAGCGATTTGATTTGTGTTTGCAGTTCTTTAAGTTGCTCCTCAGCTTTGAGTTGTGCGAGTTGACCTGTGTGAATCAGGCTTTGATAACTGCGTTGTTCTTCTTGTAAGCGCAGTTCGGCTTGCTGGATCTCAGATTTCGCCTGATGAATAGTCTTCTCATATGTGCTTTGTTGCTCTTTGAGGCTTTCCTGAGCCTGTGAAATATCAGAGCGAGCTTGCACAAGGCGTTCGTATTCTTCTTTTGCCGCCTGTTGCACATCCTTGAAGCGGTCTTGTGACATGACACCGTCTTCATAAGCCTGTTGATAGCGCGGGACTTTTTCTTGTGAGGCTTGGAGACGAACCGATGCTAACTTATACGCTGCCTTGCTTGACTCCAGAGCTTGCTGCGTCTGGTTAACTTTAGCCAGTTTTTCCTCTTTGTTTAAGTTATAGACAGCTTTGAGAGCATCCAGATTCTGTCGTGCCTGCTCGACTTGAGACTGTTTTGCCAATTGTTGAGCCTGGTTTTGTTGCTGTTGGGTACTCACACCAAGCGTCAATTGATTTTTGAGTACCTCTAAGGACTCGCGCCGATTCTGTAGCCCGTCGAGCTTTGTCATAACTTGCTGGAGTTCAGTTCTTAAAACATCTGACTCTAATTCCAGCAGAATCTGACCTGCTTTTATGGTTTCGCCTTCTTTGACCCTAACAACAGTGACGCCCCCGCCCACTGGACTATCTAATTTTTGGGTGGCACCTTTCGGTTCAATACGCCCTCTAGCGCTCCCTGTCTCATCCACCTTCGAGAGCATCGTCCAAGGTAAGACAATCCCTGCAAAGGCTACCAACACGTACAGCAAAGAGCGCGTCCAGGCTTTAGGTAAGGCATCTAACAGTTCTTCAGTACCAAAAAACCAATCTTGTGCCTCATCTGCTGCTGTCTGATTCTCTAATGTAGATTCCGCGACTTCCTGCGGAGGTATATAACCTGTCTCCTCATCTGGCTCTGGTTTGGCAAGCGCAGATGATGGATTGCGAGATGGGTATGGCATAGTTTTCTTTTAAAGCTCGGTAGATTGTGAGATAGGGAGGTAGGGATGTAGGTGAATGATTTTCCCCTTCGTCTCCAAGCCCAACGCTTTTCGCCTCAAGTGGTAGTAAACACAGGCAAAAAGCTCGTTTGTGAGAACCCCAAGTCCCTTTACACCCTGATAAGCAATAACTGATGACTAACCTGCATGAGCAAGTTGTTGTTGGTTGAGGTAGTAGTAATGTCCTTTTTTCGCAATTAATTCGTCGTGGGTTCCACTTTCTATCAAGACGCCTCGGTCTAACACCAAAATCAAGTCGGCATTCCGCACCGTGGAAAGGCGATGGGCAATAATCAGACTGGTGCGCCCTTTGAGAATAGTTTTTAGATTGTTTTGAATAATGCGTTCAGATTCCGCATCCAGGTTGCTGGTCGCTTCATCAAAAATTAAAAATCGAGGATTCCCTAGTAATGCGCGGGCGATCGCTAGACGTTGGCGTTGTCCGCCAGAGAGCATTCCACCACCTTCACCAATTTCGGTTTCGTAACCCATTGGCAGTTGCTGAATAAACTCATCTGCTCCAGCCATACGTGCTGCCTCAATAATCTGTTCTAGTGAAGCTTCAGGATGAGCGATGCTGATGTTTTCTCGAATCGTACCGCCAAACAAGAAAGTGTCTTGGTCTACCACACCAACTTGTTGTCGGAGTGATTTTAGGGACACACCGGTCACATCATGACCATCGATTAAGAGTTTGCCCTCTGTCGGGGGATATAAACCTAAAATTAGCTTTGACAAAGTCGTCTTTCCAGAACCGCTGCGCCCGACCACTGCGACTGTTTGTTCAGGTTGGATTTCAAAGCTGAGATTTTCCAGGACGTTATTTTCGCTTTCTGGGTGATAGCGGAAAGTTAGATTCTCAAAGCGAATTCTCCCTTGAAGGCGACGTAGAGGCTTGCGGGGTTTATTTTGCAAGTCTTCTTCTGGTTCTGCGTCTAGGACATCGTTAATCCGTTCGACAGAAATGACGATTTCTTGGAATTGATTCCAGACCACCGAGAGTCGCTTGAAGGGGCTGAGGACATTGCCCAATAACATATTAAAAGCTATAAGTTGCCCGATGGTCAGTTCGTTGTGAATGACCAACCATGACCCATACCAGAGCAATAGCGTATGCATCACGGTGTCGATGACAGCACTAGTAATTTGCAAGTTATTGCCAATCACCTGGGCAGTAAAGGTTTTTTTCACCAAAGTATTGAGCAGTTCTTCCCAACGCCACCGTACTGTGTGTTCAATCGCCATAGAGCGGATTGAGCGAATGCCTGTCAGGGATTGAATGAGATAGCTGTTTTCTTCGGCTCCAGCATTGAAAATTTCTCTGGACATTCGGCGCAAGATGTTTGTGGAAGCCAGTGTCAGGATAAAAAATGGTGGCACAATCATCAAGCCCAGTAATGCCATGCGCCAGTTGTACCAGAACATCAATCCTACATAAACCACCACTGTCAGCAAATCCAGAATGACTGACAGTGTCTCGCCAGTCAAGAAGCGCTGTACTTTCTGGTTTTCTTGGATACGAGAGACAATGTCCCCGACGTAGCGGGACTCGAAGAAGGATAAGGGTAAGCGCAAGGTATGTTTGATAAAACCCACTAGCAGTGCAACACTGACACGGTTAGCAGTGTGAGCCAAAAGATATTGCCGCACCCCATTGACAGCAATACTGAACAAGCCAAAAATGAGCAACCCCAAAGCGACGGCGTTTAATGTGGAAGTGCTGCCTTGCACTATCACTTTGTCTAAGAGTAACTGGGTAAACAGCGGCGTCACCAGCCCAAACACCTGAATCAGCACTGAAGCCAAGAACACTTCCAGCAGTACCCAAAAGTGCGGTTTGATTAACTCAAAAAACCTCCAGATGCCTGTAGTCTCTTCCTCAGCTTCTTTAAGTTGGGCTGTGGGTTGCAGCAATAAGGCGTATCCAGTCCAACCTGCTTGAAATTCCTTTAGACTCAGGGTGCGTTGACCGATGGCGGGATCGCCCACTATTACCCGTTTTTTGGTGATTTCATAGACGACTATGTAGTGTTTGCCTTCCCAGTGGGCGATCGCTGGTAGGGGTTGCTCTGCCAATTTGTCAAAGCTGGCTTTGACTGGACGGGAGGCAAAGCCAACGCTTTCGGCGGTGCCGGCTAAAGCACGCAGTGATGCACCAGAACGGTTGACGTTAGTTAACTCCCGCAATCGATTGACGCTCAAACGCTTACCCCAGTAGCGTGCAATCATAACTAAACAGGCAGCACCACAGTCAGCAGCGCTTTGTTGTGCAAAGTATGGATAGCTTCTACTGATCCGTCCCCACACTTGCCCTACTTTGGCCTTGGGGCTGGGAAAGTAGGGACGTGATTTTGTTGGCTTTTGTTTTGACGCCGACTCGCGTTGAGGAAAGGGTATGACGTTTCCTTTATTGGCTATTCGTTCTGGTTTTGACCTACTCGGGCGTGGCTGGCTATTTTCCACGACCAAAGGGCGCTGTTGAGGTGCTACCAATTCCCCTAGCTGGTGCCAGTGGCCCAAGACTGTTTGCCAATGCGAATTTCGGAGAATATAAACGCTGGTTGGCTTTGTCGCCTGCCAAAGTCCCTGTTTTAGATCTGCATAGATCTTGCCTGGTGTGAGACACTGACCATCTGTATGCCGCAGTTCCCCTTTGTGCAGCAGCGATAGTTTGCCATCTGGTGGTGCAGATATTTCCTCATTAGTGTCTAGGGTGTGCGGCTCAAATAGCGATAAGGCTTTGAGCATCCCTGGTATATCCGATGGCTGGCACTCTAGTTGCGAGTTTTGCCGATATATCATCAGCAAATCCCACAGTTGCGCGCGTTTCCACAGGTAATCGCGGATACTAGGATATTTCTCCATCAATCCTTGCAGTATCTCTTGTTTGAGATAGCAAAGCTTGAGGTTTGTCGAAGCTTTAGCGACGTATGGCACAAAGCCTTGTTCTGGAAATAAAGTCGCTTCCCCAAACAATGACTCTGCACCCAGAGTTGTGATTAAGTTCTCCGCACTATCCAATAGTCTGACTTTGCCAGAAATAATGAGATATATTCCTGGACTATCACCTGAAAGCCAGAACTGCTTTGTGGGTGCAGGCTCCACGATTTCTGCCTCTGTAAGCCACTCTGCCAGTTCCTGTTGTGATGTCTCACCCAAAGCTGTGGTGAGTTGCTGATATAGCTGCTGTTGCGCTATCACCAATGACATTACTTTTCCTCCACCCTGAGAATGAGTCTTTGGTCTGAACTCGATGTGATGACCAATAAAAACTAGTCTTCGGTTGGATTACCTGTTGCAAGCGTAATGTCTGCTTCTATAAAAGGTGCCACCACTGCCTGCTGATCTTGTGGCGGCTTTCCAAAAGCTTGTTGTTGACTTATTTGGTGTGACATAATTGTTACCAGTTGTCGTCATAAAAACGTGGGCGAATGCGTCCGTCACAGCTGTTGAGAAAATCCCAAGGGCAAAGGATTGACAGCTGCGAAGTTAATAATTGATGTGCAACTAACCCTGGAAGTATCCCCCCTAGTCTTTTGCGAGTATAGGGGGGCGATTCCTGGGTTGTCGCAGATCCGATAACTTTTCCCCTAGTCTTTTGCGAGTATAGGGGGAATTATTGGGTCGCTCGAGATTTTGATTACCTAATGGGTAATCAAGAAGTTGCAGTTAATCATGGTTTTAAATTGATTTTATAAATTAACTAAAACTTGTGTTCGCAGTTTTGCTACTAAAAATTTATAGTACTTAATTACCACGCGGTAGTAAGCATCCCTACAAAAATTTGCAAATAGCATGGCTTTTGTGTTCATCATAAACAACAGTGCTTGGCAAAGCCATTACAAACAGTAAACTTGTCACTGTTTAATCAAACGCTTTGAATCGTTTGTTTTTCGTCTATGGCACTAGTAACATTTTATACTAGTAATTCAATTTTGAGGAAAATTGCAAAAATCACAGGAACTTTTTGGCAACCTAGTAATATCGCTTAATACTTTTAATGAACTTTGCCAAACAAATTACTTACTTAACCTCAAAATTCTTAATTGGGTTGAGTTAGCTTCCAGAAAGATTTGAAACCTGTTTTAAAACTATAAAACACATAGCTCAGAACATTAAGCATAAATGCAATGTTTACTTGTTGCATTAGCTTAACATTAGCTTTTTATACCTATTTAGGAGACTGCTGTAGCTGTAAATAACTTAGAAGTTAATTTCAAAGATACAGCACTACACTCTGAAGGTATTCACTTAATTATTCAATATCTTCTATCAATCCTTATACATTCTGTCAATTTTTTCCTTAATTCAGAGAAATCTTCATGAAAAGTTCATAATTGCTTGATTTTACGTTTATATTAAATTTTGTATAAAAATGGTGAATTAAATCGTCTTACCAACAGTTCTCTATCAAAATACTAAGAATTTACAATTTTTCAAACAAAATCTGGGACTATCGAACTAAAAATAAGTCTGCAAAGAGATTATCTATACTACTAGTAGTTGGAGATTATATTTAAAACTATTGTTTAAACATCTACCCATAGTTGCAAATTAATATATATCTGACTATAGTAGTATCTTTAATTTATGCATCTATCCAAATAAATATGTTGAAGAGAGTCTAAAATGAGTGGAAACAGCAAACCCAAAAGTCGTACAAACCTACCTACAAGCTTACTCAAGGTTCAACAACCTCTCGATGTCAGCCTTATAAAGACAATAATGTATCATTTATGACTTTAGCTATTCAGCCAAGTTCACTGGAACTTGGCTGAAATCTTTACAGCTTCTTTACCAAATTCCTGTTTATTATGAAAAATGGGTAAATGGAAACGCTAACCGTTATTGTCTGTGATAAATTTTAGATTAACCTTTTGTGCGCCAGTACGTACAATTACTTTAGGTATAATTATTTCAATACACCTAAAAACTTCGGGAGCTAGGTAGCCTAGTAATGACAATCTCCAGTCGGAGTCAGCTGAGATTTGTTGCAAAGTGCGCCGAAGGCATATGTGATTTATGCCGGGGTGAAATCACGACTCGTGCGACAGTAAGTTTTTCAATAAATACATAGAAGAATTTTCAGGAAACTAGCGCTACCCCTATGTATTTAGTATAACAAGTAATAAAAAATACGATTATAGAGTGAGTATGAAAAAAGAACTTGTAACTGCAGGATTTGTGCTTTTGTCCTTGACTGTGCCGCTAAAAGCTTCAGCAGCTGATTTTAGTCAATTTGTTGTCTTTGGCGACAGCCTGTCAGATACTGGTAACTTATTCAACGTCACCCAGAGTTTACCAACAGGTCCGCTTCCCCCAGATCCGCCCTACTTTCAAGGACGTTTTTCCAATAATAAGGTTTGGGTTGACTATCTTGGACAAGAGATAGGATTAACTCCCACATTATTCGCCAATTCCAGCACTACTACTCCAACCCAAGGTATTAACTTTGCTTTCGGTGGTTCTAACTCTGGTACAGATAATGCATTCATTCCAGGTGTACCAGGAGTACTGGCGCAAGTCGGTTTGTTTACGCAACCCCTTCTAGCAAATAACCAAAAGGTGGATCCAAATGGACTGTATGCTGTGTGGGGAGGTGGAAACGATTACTTGTTTGGTCAGAATCCTGACGTTACTCAAACAGTAAAGAATGTATCAGATTCAGTAGGGTTACTTGCCCAAGCTGGCGCGAAAAATATTTTGGTATTTAACTTGCCAGATTTAGGCAAGACTCCGATCGCATTAAGAACTGGAAATTCCAGCATTTTAACGACTTTAACAAACGCTCATAATGCGGGATTAGCAACAGTTGTAAATCAATTAAGTAATAACATCCCTGGTGTCAATATCATCCCTGTTGATATTGATTCTTTGTTTAATCAGGTAATTGCTAATCCAGGAGAATTTGGGTTCCAATTTGTTAACTCGTCGTGTGTAATATATAATATTCAGACCAACCAAGTATTGAAAAGCTGTGATAATCCAAATGATTATCTGTTCTTTGATGAAGTTCATCCGACTACAAATGCTCACAAGCTTGTAGCAGAAACAGCGTTAGCCTCAATTAGATCTAAGTCTGTCCCAGAATCCTCTGCAACATTAGGTCTGTTGGCGCTTGGTGTGGGTGCAGCAGCAATGCTTAAGCGCAAAGAAAAAAACTTAGCCCTCACTCCAGTAGTAAGTCAAGCCATTAGCAAACACTCATCCCGTGCAGTCGTTGAAAGATAAATCCGTTTATTAACTGAGTCATCCAAGTCAGCCGTGATTCTTATGAATGACGGCTTTTTTTTTATATAAAGTTTGCACAATTCGGTCTTGATATATGATTGATTAGATAAAAAAATTATATATTTTTGGTTGAAATTAAACTAACAATGTGGAATTACGAAGACTTATTCAAAAAAATTGAAGAATTAGTTATGCACCATTCTCCTAGTGGTGTAGAAGCAGAAATCAACCAATTTTTGATGCAGCAATTTGCGGCGCTGGGTGTTGAAGTTTGGTGTGATCGCGCCGACAATATCATTGCTAAAATTCCAGGGCTAGATCCAACAAGACAAATCGCTATCACCGCCCATAAAGATGAAATAGGCGCAATTGTGAAAACAGTAGGCGATAACGGCCGAGTCGAAGTTCGTAAGCTAGGTGGCTCATTCCCGTGGGTTTATGGCGAAGGAGTCGTGGATTTACTGGGAGACAACGCAACTGTCAGCGGTATCCTCAGTTTTGGTTCCCGCCACGTCTCCCACGAATCACCGCAAAAAGTTCAGCAGGAAGACACTCCTGTAAAATGGGAAAATGCCTGGATTGAGACAAAATGTACGACTTCTGAATTAGAAGCAGCTGGCATTCGACCAGGAACTAGAATGGTGATTGGCAAGCATCGTAAGCACCCCATCAGGTTAAACGACTATATTGCCAGTTATACCTTGGATAACAAAGCTTCAGTTGCTATCCTACTAGCACTAGCCGAAAAGGTAAAACAGCCAGCAGTCGATGTGTACCTAGTAGCGTCAGCAAAAGAAGAAGTGGGAGCAATTGGCGCACTTTTCTTTACTCAAAACCAGCGCTTAGATGCCTTGATTGCTTTGGAAATTTGTCCCCTTTCATCAGAATACCCAATTGAGGACGGGAAAAGCCCTGTGATACTTTTTCAAGACGGATATGGGATTTATGATGAAACGCTAAATAGTCAAGTGCGTCGCTGCGCCAAGCAATTGGATATGTCAGTACAGCTTGCAACACTCAGTGGTTTTGGTAGTGATGCTTCAATTGCTATGAAGTTTGGTCATGTTGCTCGTGGGGCTTGTTTGGCGTTTCCTACACAAAACACTCACGGATACGAAATTGCTCATTTGGGAGCAATTGCAAATTGTATTGATTTGTTACAAGTGTTCTGTGAAACTGCATTTGAGTGATATATAATCACCCAAAACTGCTTCTGTATTCTGAGTTCTGAGTTCTTTCTTGGTAACAATGTATTAACGTTGTCAGGTTAATACCCGTAATTCTTTACAATTGATCCCAGGTAGGTTAATAAAAGGTGACACCAAGCCAATGCCTAAGACCGTTGCCGATATCATGAGCCGTGATCCGATTGTCGTCCAACCGGAAAGTCCTTTACAGGAAGCGATTAAAATCCTGGCAGAACGACGGATAAGTGGGTTGCCTGTTGTAGATGAGACTAGCAAATTAGTAGGTATTATTTCGGAAACGGACTTGATGTGGCAAGAAACTGGTGTGACTCCTCCGGCTTACATCATGTTTCTTGATAGCGTCATTTATTTGCAAAATCCCGGAAATTATGAACGCGATCTGCATAAGGCACTTGGACAAACTGTTGGTGAAGTCATGAGCAAAAACCCCATTACCATCACTCCTGACAAAACTGCTACAGAAGCTGCTAGACTGATGCACGATCGCAATGTCCACCGCTTGCCAGTCCTTGACAGCGAGGGTCAAGTTATTGGTATTCTCACGCGTGGTGACATTATTCGGGCAATGGCAGCCAATCAAGATGAGTGATGAGTCATGAGTTATAAGTCATAAGCCATTAGTCCAGTATGTGACTAGTGAGTGTGAATTGTTGACTTTTTTTTTAAAACATCTTTGAAAACTGGGATAATCAAATGAGTATTACTCCTGAATCTGTCAAGCAATTGCTGAATTCGGAAGATTTAGGCGATCGCTTGCGAGCAGTGAATCAAATTCGTCAACTAGAACCCGCTACAGGTTTTGAGTTGATTCAAAATGCTGTTAACGATAGCAGTTCCCGTGTGCGGTACTCAGCAGTCAGTCAGTTGGATACTCTAGGCGGACAAGATTTAGACTTATCTTTGAATATATTGCGCGATCGCTTGCTCAATGATCCTGAAGCCGATGTGCAAGCCGCAGCAGCAGATTGTTTAGGCGCTTTGAAGCTCCATGATGCTTTTGAAGATTTACAACAAAGCTACCAAACCACCAACGAGTGGATTGTACAATTCAGCATCATTGCTACACTCGGAGAGTTGGGCGATCCAAGAGCCTTTGAGTTGCTAAAAGAGGCACTTTCTTCAGACAATGATTTAGTCAAGACTGCAGCCATAAGTTCGCTTGGCGAGTTGGGAAATACGCAGGCTATTCCCTTGTTAGCTCCCTATGCAACAGATCCAGATTGGCAAGTTCGTTATAGACTGGCGCAAGCCTTAAGTCGTTTAGGCGGTACAGAAGCCAAATCCATATTAGAAACTTTGGCGAATGATCAAGCAGAGGCTGTTGCAACTGAAGCTAGAAAATATGTAAAGGGGACTGGGGATTAGGGATTGGGGATTAGGTAATAAAGCGGAAAAATTATGTCTAGGGCAATAAAAACCTAGACATATTTTGGAGCATTTCCAATCTTGAGTCAGTCTTCAGCCACTGCTATGGGAAACGGCATTCAGTCGCCAGTACTCTCCCGAGGGTCTTCCGACACAGGTATCTGGCATGACAATTCCCTGATTCAAAATTCATATTTCAAAAATAAGATTATTTGCGTGAATTTTGAATTAATAATTTTGAATTGTTGTATGGTGGGAACTCCTTGCCGCAACCAGTTAAATCAGGCTCGAAAACGATAAAACCCGCCTTTGCAATTTTCGCTCTCATTCTAAGTGCCAAATACTTGTGGCCAAGTTGTGACTACGAAAACCACAACTGCTGCGATCGCCAACAACCCTTGAATCAAATTTCCAACCACCGTACCTACGACAATTCCAATACCAGCCTTAATAGCCAAGTTTAAATCCCGTCGGTAAATATACTCACCAATAATTGCTCCGAGAAGCGGTCCGAGTAACATTCCTAATAATGGACCACCAAAAGGCAATGTTGGCAATAATCCTAGAAAACCCACCACTAATCCAACAATTGCACCAATTTGCCCCCACTGACTTGCACCAGCTTTTCTTGCACCCAAGTAACTGGCTAAAAAATCAATTCCTATACTCAGTAATAAAACAAGAATTGTCACAATAAGTGGTATTTTTATCGCGGCAAAAGAACCACTAATAAATCCCCAACTGATTATTGCAATTAAGATTAAACTTGCTCCTGGAATGGCAGGAACTACAGCGCCAATAATACCCACAACCATTAGGGCAAGAAGTAACCAGTAAATAATTTGCATAATTATTTGTGAGTTGTTATTTATTAGTGGTTAGTAGTTAATTGTTTATTTTACTACTAACCACTAACCACTAAATATTACTTATAGCGGTTTGCAACTGGATAAGGTACACAAAGAAATAATGAACCACAGATGGACACAGATGGACACAGATAAATAATTACTTCATTTAGAGCAAAAGCGCTATATTTCCTCTTTTAGGGTAACAGCTAATTTATCTGCAATTCCCGCAATCCAGTTTTCATCTTGTTTGGTGTAGCTGCGAGGAGCATTTGCTCCTAAAATTAGGACTCCCTCTTGGCCAATTGGTTGACAAATAACACCTTGAGTATTATCTGGCAAATAATCAAATTCAACCCTTCCTGGATAGACTTTTAAATCTACGAGATAAACTGGCTTTTGTTTTTCCAGCACTCGTTTTAAGATTGCTCCTGGTACGACATCCGACTTAGGGCTTAAAATTCCCCGACGTAACAACACTTTATCTTTATAGAAAACGACGAGCGATCGCGTCACCGTATTCGTTAATAACAAATGCGATGCCCAGGCTAGTTCTGTTTTCACAGCTTGGGGCAAATCGGGCATAAGTACAAAACCTTCTTCGCCAATAAGTTGGACGGCTTCTGGTAAACGCGGTTGTACCTGTTGCCAAATTAACCCTGTTAAAATCAACACCGCACTCAAAATTACACCCAGAACATCTGCACGTGCTTGGGAGTTGGTTAATTCTGGTGCTAACAAACGGTTAATCAGCAAAAGTACCGCGCCCAACCCACCTACTACGATGGGCAGACGCCGTAAAACTTTATTGGGATCGGATTTAGTCATGCTTTTTACCGTGCCAAGTGCTGAGTGCCGAGTGCTGAGTAAAGTCAAAAATCAAGAGTCAAGACTCAAAAATTATTCTCCCCTGCACCGGGTGCACCGGGTGCTCCCTATCTCTTCACTCCTCTCCTGGCTCAATAATGCGTTGAAATAAATAACCAGTCCCTCTTGCTGTCAGGATTAACTCTGGGTTACTTGGATCGTCTTCCAACTTTGCCCGTAAACGGGAGATATGCACATCTACTACGCGGGTATCCACATGGCGTTCTGGTGTATATCCCCAAACTTCCTGCAAAATTTCTGAACGGGAAAAAGCTTCTCCAGAACGGCTGACTAACAACTCTAGCAAGCTAAACTCCATCCCCGTTAACCGAATGCGCTCATCGCCTTTATAGACTTGCCGCTTATTCGTATCAATTTTGATCGTGCTAACATGGATCACTCCAGAACTGGGAATACCAGAGGTACCTGTTTTGTCTACCCGCCGCAGTACTGAACGAATGCGGGCTTCTAACTCTTTAGGGGAAAAAGGTTTAACGACGTAGTCATCAGCACCCAACTCCAGACCAGTAATCCGGTCAGCCACATCTCCCAACGCTGTTAACATAATAATTGGGACATCTGACTCCTTACGTAATTCTTGACACACGCCGTAGCCATCTAGCTTCGGCATCATCACATCTAGAACCACTAAGTCAGGCTCGGCTTTGCGAAAAGTTTCCAAAGCTTCTTCGCCATCACCAGCCGTAACCACATCGTAGCCAATCATCGAAAGCCGCGTTTCTAAAATCCGGCGAATGCTGGCTTCATCATCTACCACTAGAATTTTTTCTTTATGACTTTCCAAGTTTCTCAATGCTCCTTAACTAAAATTTTTCATGATTAATTTTTAATACCATATTATTAAGATATCATTTCACAAATTGATTGGAAAAATCCCGCATTTCCTACAATTATTGGATTTTAGTTTGCTCAAAAACTTAAGCAAAAATTAAGAAGATTTAATAAAATATAAGAATGGCAAAGCCTAAAAGTTATTTCGTTTGTAACGAATGTGGTGCAGAATCCCCCCAATGGTTTGGGAAGTGTGCAGCTTGCGGCACTTACAATTCTCTAGAAGAGCAAATTAGTATCCAGTCCTCAACCGATATACCTAGTCGCGGAATGAGTGGATGGCATCAACAGACGAACAACAAACCTGCAGCAACGAAACCAGCCAAACCACGAGCCTCATTGACATTTGACCAGATTAGCGATCGCCAAGTCACACGCTGGGCTTCTGGCTATGAGGAACTAGATCGAGTCCTGGGCGGTGGAGTTGTTCCTGGTTCTATGGTGTTGATAGGCGGCGACCCAGGAATAGGCAAATCTACACTGCTGTTGCAAGTATCGAATCTACTGTCGCACAGATACCGCATCCTCTACGTTTCTGGAGAAGAATCAGGACAACAGGTAAAATTAAGAGCTTCTCGTTTGGGGGTGGGAAAACCCTTGAGTGTAGTAGGCAATGGTAAGGACAATGATACAGCAGCAAAAGAAGCTCCCGAAGAAATTGCCAAAGTAGAGGAGGCTGACAGTATAGGTGCTGATTTGTATGTTTTGCCAGAAACAGACTTGGAAGAAATCCTCCGGGAGATGGATTCACTTAAACCGAACGTCACGGTCATTGATAGTATTCAAACAGTGTTTTTTCCGGCTTTGACCTCTGCACCCGGTTCTGTTGCTCAAGTTCGCGAATGTACAGCAGCTTTGATGAAGGTGGCAAAGCACGAAGACATCACAATGTTAATTGTGGGACACGTGACGAAAGAAGGGGCGATCGCCGGACCGAAGGTTTTGGAACATTTAGTTGATACAGTGTTGTATTTTGAAGGCGATCGCTTTGCTTCCCATCGGTTATTACGGACAGTGAAAAACCGTTTTGGGGCAACTCACGAAATCGGCATCTTTGAAATGGTAGACAACGGGCTGCGAGAAGTCCCCAATCCTTCAGAGCTCTTTTTAGGGAACCGCGATGATCCGGCTCCCGGTACTGCAATTGTCGTTGCTTGCGAAGGAACACGCCCAATTGTCGTTGAGTTGCAAGCACTAGTGAGTCCCACCAGCTACCCATCCCCGCGTCGTGCAGGCACAGGTATAGATTATAACCGCTTAGTGCAAATTTTGGCAGTGTTAGAAAAACGGGTGGGTATCCCGATGTCGAAGCTAGATTCTTACGTTGCGTCTGCGGGTGGGTTGAATGTAGAAGAACCAGCCGTGGATTTAGGAATAGCGATCGCAATTGTTGCCAGTTTCCGCGACAGAATTGTTGATCCTGGTACCGTACTGATTGGGGAAGTTGGGCTAGGAGGACAAGTCCGTTCAGTGTCGCAAATGGAACTGCGGTTAAAAGAAGCAGCAAAACTGGGATTTAAGAGGGCGATCGTCCCAAAAGGGCAAAAATACCCCAGCCTTGACATTGAGATTTTGCCAGTGTCAAAGGTTATAGATGCGATTATTGCAGCGATACCGCAGCAGGGATTAACCGAAGAAGATTTGGCACCCGACGACGATGAGGAGTAGAGCGCACCCCAACCCCTAAGCGTGCAAGCAAGGAGGGGCTTGAGGCGAATAATAAATGAATAGCCCCAAATACAAAGAGGGAAATCCGCCATGATAGTTACTGTTACCCAAGACTACCAAATAACTTGGGAAAAATTACCCGATGATTACGTATTACCAGATCAGCCAGTGGATAACATTAACCAGCCTCCCCTTGCTGCAGCTTTAACTGAAAGTTTGGAAATTTTTGGTAGATTACCTGAAAACGCGATAGCATCAACGAATTACGGGATTTGCGCTACCTTAAATGGTAAAATTGTCATCAAAGCTCCCGATTGGGCATATGTGCCTAGTATTCGTGTAGCACGGGAAGAAGTAAAACGCAGTTACACGCCACAGCTACAAGGAGATATACCAGTCATCGTGATCGAATTTATTTCCGATACAGATGGCACTGAGTATTCTATCAAACCAACCTATCCTCCTGGAAAATGGTTTTTCTACGAGCGCATCTTAAAAGTGGCGAACTACCTTATCTTTGAACCGGATAGCGGCAGTCTGGAAGCGTATCGATTGGATGATACAGGACAGTATTCATTGCAAACAGCAGACGAAAATAACCGCTACCAGATAGCAGAAATGAATCTCTACCTTGGAGTCTGGCAAGGAACCCGTGAAAACCGTACAGGATACTGGTTGCGCTGGTGGGACGAACACGGACAGCTGCTGTTGTGGGGTTCCGAATTAGCTGAACAAGAACGACAACGTGCTGAGCAAGAACGACAACGTGCTGAACAAGAACGACAACGGGCGGAAAGACTGATAGCACAATTACGAGCAGCAGGGATAGAACCAGAAGTGTGAAATTAAACCGTTTTTGCTAATTGATTGTTCACGGCTTCGAGATCAATTTCGTATCGTTGAAACAGTTCACTCAGAGTAGTCTTGTCTGTTTCACCTAGACGGAGTAAACCCCACAAAAGATGTTCAGTTCCAATCGACTTCTTACCCTGAAGCCGAACGACTTGCAAGGCTAGTTCTAGAACGAAATTACTCTGTGGATTAAATTTTAAATTCTCACGGCATTCAAAAGAATGTTCATTGGTTTCGATGTTCACCTGGCAGCCATTTGCTCGAAGTAAACGAGCACTTGTTGTGGTTGGATCAGCCAACAAGCCAGCAAGCAGATGTTTTGGCTCGACTTGTGATTTGTGTGAACGTGCTGCCTCATTTCTTGCAAACTTAATCGCGTTGATTGCCTTTTCAGTGAACCTCTCGAAACCAAACTCGAAACCAAAGTAATTTTTGAATCGCTCAACAAGTGTTTGCATAGAATTGTTTGCCTCATAGATGAAAACGTCTTCAAGTGCAACGTTGAACAAGCTGGCAATTTTGAAAGCCATGTCCAGGCTAGGGTCAAACTTGCCGGATTCAAAACCATTGACCGCCTGACGACTGACTCCTAATTCTCTAGCTAGGTCAGATTGTGACCATTGGTGCAGTTGCCGAAGTTCTTTCAGTCGGTTTTTCATAAAACTTCGTGGGAAGTATGGAAACTCAGTGTCTTTAGACCTGGGTTGTTGACAGCTTTGTCTGTTTGTCGTCAAGTATCACTTTACATTCTTGACCACATCAGCGTCAAGTGTAGCTTGACAAATAGTGCTTGCTCATATCGCAAATAAGCCGTCTTGCTCCAGATGCAGCATAATAACGCCTATGCTGCCGACTATATACCAATACAGTTCAGTTAAGAGATTTCCAAGAAATAAATTATCCATCTTGTGGGGTGGGCGTCCCCGCCCGCCCTCAATCTGAACGGGCGAGACGCCCGTTCCACAAGAGATTTTTGGATATTTTTTTATTTGGAAGTCCCTAAGAATTTTTGATGGGATTCGCGTTCTCTCTAGAGACGAGAGGTGGCGCGTCTCTACATTGTGGTTTTAATAAGAGTTCTGGTCTTATCATCAAGGTATTGCAATATACAGAATAATTCTTGATATCCTTTTGATATCAAAAGTAACGTTGGCGAAAGGTGATTAACCTACAATCATGAACACAATTATTTATAAACCGCCTGCGCTTGGAGATGAGTGCCAAATTAGTGGTTGTATGTGGGCTTGTGCAGATCTATGGGCACTAACAGATGGAACACCAGAAAGTGTTGCCGAATGGCAACAAATTTGTGATCCAGAAGAATTGAGAGGCAGAATCTTGAGTAGCGAGAAAACGCTAGTTGCAACATGGAATGGGATAGTGGTTGGTTTTATTGCATTTAAGAGAGGAAATCATTTGTCGTTGCTGTTCGTCCGCAGAGAATTTTCTGGGCAAGGAATCGGTAGAGAACTCTTCACCCGATGTACCCATGATCTTAATGAAGTCACTGTTAACTCCGCTGATGCGGCAATAGCCTTTTACCAGAAATTAGGGTTTATCCAAAGCGGAGATCGCTTCAAAAAGAATGGAGTATGGGGGACACCAATGAGATGGCTTACTAATAGCTCTCTTCGTCCGAACCCTAAATCTACCTAACATTAGGTATTATCTGCCATTCCATTGCCCCTACTGATTCGCTAGCGCATGGCTCAATATCAATACACATTTTATGCCTGCTTTCTTTTAGCAACAATTTCTTCCAGTTCTTTCAGATGTTGTGTGCTAAATAAGTCTTCATCTTGAAGGTTAAATATATCTGAACTGTACTCACCTTGTTGCTCATTTAAATATTCTAATTCTTTTGTAATTATTGATAATGCTTTTCCTTGAGCCATTGAGGTTTTTAACACTTCAAACCGTGCAGCTTCATCAAGACGGCATAACAACCGTAAGATGATACGATGAATCCTAATTTCATTGCCAAAATCAAACATTGTGGTATGAGGTTCATCGTCAGAACACAACACTTCTTCTCCGACATCAAAGAAAGCTTCCACAATTGAGGGAATGCAATCAGTTGGAATTTCATTGAGCGTGCTATCTTCAAGTTTTTCTAAAAATGCCCTAACTTGAGTTGTACCATCAGGACGTATTTGCTCAGACAATTCTATAAGTTTCTTTCCAAATAGCTTGGCATCACAAGCTGAAGCAAGAATGGCTTGAATCTGAATATTAGATAAATCAGGTTCTGATAAAGTTAAACGGAAGTAGATAGGAAATATTTCGGAACAGCATACACGCTGTTGGCTTCGCCACTTTAATTCTTGTTGTTCATAATAATATCTTTTTCCCCAAACAGCTTGTAATTTAGGAAAAATAATTTTGAGCAAATTTTTAACAGGTTGCTTATCTTTATCTTGCAATTGGGCAAGCCAAGAATTATGGAACTTTTTTATTTCATGTAATGAATAATCTACTTTTCCTACAAAGTAGTTTTGGTTTTTACGAATTATGTCATATACCATTGGGTAGAAAACCCGCAGTGATTCTAAAGCAATAAAATCTACTGGGTTCACTTCGCCTTTCACTACCGGATATGTCATTGTTAGGGTGTCAGTCAGATGAACAATGTCGCGGAGGTTAGTAATGAAGTGGTCTATTCCTTGAAAGTAAACATTGCTCCAGTAGGTTTGCTCAAATACCTCAGCCAGCGGCGTGGATGGGTTTTCCACATCAGCCTCCTCCAAGTCAGGAACCTCCTGAAGTTCTGATTCTTCAGCGCTTGGACTTGTCTCATCACACGGTTGACTGGAGTTAGCGTCCTCGCCGTCCTTTGGTGTGCCAATCAGAACACTATCGAGTTTTTCAAAAAGTAGCCGACGAAGTGAAGTTTTATCTGGAGAAGGTAACTCAAAAGCAACTTGAATGGTTTTCTCCAAATATGCTTGTGGTGATGCCTCCTTAGTTTCGCAAAGTGCTTTGCTAACAACTTCTTTATCAAAAACGAGAAGATAGACAACATTAGTAAAATTCGGAATCGCTTTAAAAATGCGAAATAGCTGCTTGATATCCTCTGCAGGAAGCCTATCAATATCGTCAATTGCAACGACTATTCGCCGCTGCTGCTGCACCACTGTGTGTTCAACTTCTTCTTTTAACTCGGAAGCTTCCTTCTCCTGATCGTTAAATAATGTTGCTACTGCCTTGCCAGCTTGAGCGTAAGGCAGGGGAATTTCAGAAATAACTTTAGCAAAACCAGCTATTCGCTCTTTCAAGCCTCTGGGTACATATGTTACAGAGGTTAAAACGCTGTGTAATTGGTCAAAAAAGCGCCTTGTAATGTCTTGGTTTCCAGTAAACAACCAAGCACTAAAGGGAACGATGATTGGTTGCTCCTCATCAGGCTTTTGCTGGAGATAATGAACTACAAAGTTCAACAGTGTAGATTTCCCGGAACCCCAAGAACCGTACACTGCAATCACGAACCCTTCAGTAACGGTCATTTTGCAAATACTGTCTGCCAAATGCTTGGCGAAGGGCGCATATCCTAGTCGGTCTTTTTCTGGTTCAATAAAGAGGTCATCTTGCAGGTGGTTATGAGTTTCAGTCTGTGCCATAAGAAACTTTTCTGACTTGTACTGCAATCGTGACACATATATTAGATAGCGCTGTGCCACCCTACGATAGAATTCTGTGCGATTGGCTTTGCCACTGTCCCTTGGGCGATCGCCGTACATATCATAGGTATGCCTATACCAGACCAACGATAAAATTTTTAAGCTGAAGTAAATACTTTTTCGCGATGCAAATTAACTGGCAAACTGCTAAAACCTACGAAGACATTCTTTACCACAAAACTGATGGCATTGCCAAAATTACCATCAACCGTCCCCACAAACGCAATGCCTTTCGTCCCAAAACCGTTTTTGAACTGTACAACGCCTTCTGCGACGCCCGCGAAGATACCAGTATCGGCGTTGTTCTATTTACTGGTGCTGGTCCACACACTGATGGCAAATACGCCTTCTGTTCTGGAGGCGACCAAAGCGTACGCGGACAAGCTGGCTATGTAGACGATGATGGCATACCGCGTTTGAACGTGTTGGACTTGCAACGCTTGATTCGTTCCATGCCAAAAGTAGTGATTGCCCTTGTCGCTGGGTATGCAATTGGTGGAGGACACGTCCTTCACTTGATTTGTGACCTCACCATCGCTGCTGATAACGCCATTTTTGGACAATCTGGTCCTAAAGTTGGCAGCTTTGATGGGGGTTTTGGTGCTAGCTATCTTGCCCGTGTTGTTGGACAAAAAAAGGCGCGAGAAATTTGGTTTCTCTGCCGACAGTACAATGCAGAGCAAGCACTGTCCATGGGCTTAGTCAATTGCGTTGTTCCAATGGAACAACTTGAAACTGAAGGTATTCAGTGGGCGCAGGAGATTTTAGAAAAAAGCCCGATCGCCATTCGTTGTCTGAAAGCAGCATTTAACGCCGACTGTGACGGGCAAGCTGGTTTGCAAGAACTCGCTGGCAATGCCACTTTACTCTATTACATGACAGAAGAAGGAAGAGAGGGAAAACAAGCATTTCTAGAAAAACGTCCACCTGACTTTCGTCAATATCCCTGGCTACCTTAGAAACACAAAAACCGCCCCTTTTCTCAAAGGTGCGATTTTTTATGTGTTGTGTTTTTAACACCCATAAACGTTAAAACAGTGTTCAGTTATCAGTTGTCAATTCATTTTCACACCTGATGTTAGAGGATTTCAACAAGATTTTTTATTTGTTCACGGATGAATTTGTTAAGTTCAGTAGACATTTTTTGGATGAGATGATAACTGTTTACTGCCAACTGATAACTGATTTCAGCATTTTCACAAACTTAAGTGTCAAAGGTTCGCGCTTTACAAGGTAAAAGTCTAATTTCACTTCAAATGAAAAGAGGCATTAACCAATGAGCTCAAAACTAGACTAAAATTGTGTTTCAGCGATTACACTTTTCCTGTTTTGACAAAGAAAGGCTATATTAGTACTGCCTCAACCTTTGCCTTTTCAGAACAGCTGGTAGTTGCGGTTTCCTGCACAGGAGCAAGCGCTGCTTTGTTTAAACCTGAAGCTAAGACTGGTTTTGCATTTGGCAAAACCCAAACATCTTCCAAATTTTCCCAAGAAGGAGCAAACGGTGGCAGTGCCAAAGAACAAGCTTTCCAATTACCCAGCACTGGTGCTCCCAATTGTTGGCAAAACCCGCCACGACGCCCTTCTAGCTTGTAATAACGACAATATTTACAGGCAGAAGTAAGTGATTTCATCTGTTTCATATTTAGTGCCGTTTAGGGCTAATTTTCATCTTTTATTTTGCGTCTATACAGAATTGTGGATTTGAGCCACAACCCGTGTATCTACTAGGTTATAGCGATCCCAAGGAAAAAATTAACTTTAGAATGTCTTTATGTTTGTGTCATATTTTTCAATTGTTTTGTTAAGAAAGTGATACATTAATTGCAGGAGGTTAAGCATGCTAAATTTTGGCTGAAACTCAATGGGGATCAAAGGTAATTACAAAGATAACGATTTAACTAGCCTTTGAACTTCAGCCTTTAGGGACACTTTTTAAAAAGAATTAGGCTGTACTTTTGACAGATCTAGCGTGATGACACAGTCAATTAGCTAGTTTCTAAAGAAGTAAAAATATTCTATCTTTAGTAAGAGCAAGTGGTTTGCGAAGAAATTCCTATATCTACGGACTAATCACAAAAGTTTTTTAATAGGTTAACGAAGTTCCAAATAAAAAAATATCCAACTTTTTCTTGTGGGATCGGATTGGGGAGCATCCTATAAACTAAGCGCTCTGGGATGCCCACTCCACCAAGAGTCGATAATTTATTTGTTGTAATTCTCTAACAAAATAAAAAAACAGCCAGCCTTATTTCGTTGACTAGTTAATAAGTGTGGCAATGAAAGTTGTTATCAGGGGTGACTGTTTTTTTGACAAGATACCAAGCCGGTAAGGCGTAGCATCTCCCTATTTTTAGTTAATTGAACCACAAATTTTTGTTGGGGCACGGGCTTTTAGGAGCCTCTACCCCGTGGTTTATTTACTTGAAAAGCGCTGTAAGCTGATCCCATCCCGCACTAGGGGTGGGATCAGCGCATTGACTGATAACGGTTAACTGTTAACCATCAACGCCTGTATTCCCCTATACCGTGAGTGAAAGATTGCTTAGCAGCACAGACAGAACAGACACCCCAACGCTGAAGTTCGCCGGGTGGGGTGGGACAGTCGCACAAAGGACAAAGAGGTAAACCGTGCGATCGCGCTTGTACTGTTCTCGCCCAATCTTGGAAAGCAGCATTGGCGTCCTCGGGTGCGGATGTAACATCATGAGCTACGTTCATCTGATCACCCACGTAACTAGGATGTTCGCGCAGTGAGATTGTTTGTTGTTCCTTGGGAGTCTGTTGAGGACGCCGCCATAGGGCTGTAGAAAAACGAATATCGACTAAACCAATCGACAGCTTTTCATTCAACTTTACAAGTAGGCGCTGGCGCTCGAAAGTTAAGTTCTGTGCCCAAGCTGCGCTAGAAGTTCCCACCCGCAAAACATCCCGTTCAATCGACGAAGGTAGAGTGTGAGCAGCTACTACTGGTCCTACAACTTCAGCCCAACACTTAAGCAAGCGTTGAAATGGTTGCTCTTGCCATTCAGCTTGAGCTTCCAAAACCTTTAAAATATCATTAACTGATTTAAACGACATCTAGCCAACCTTGGCAAAAATTGCAGCATAGTTATGCAATATATCTGTCAACACCCCTGCCTAAAGGCTAGGGGCTTCTAGCCTCAAGCCTTTAGGATTAGTTGACCCGACGCGCGTACCTTCGGGTACTACGTTAACGGCAAGTGTTAAAGTTCCTACCTACGGATGCGCTCTGGCCAGTCTGTAGCTCTAGAAATCAAAGATTAAACAGGTTTAGAGGGTTAAGCCAGTGTCTTTGATAAAGTACCGACCGTTAACATTGTCTAGGCTCACTTTACCCCGAAAGGGAGGCTCTACGGAACAACAAAAAACCCGTTATGCGTACAGGGTGAAAGATATCAGTTCGTAATTGCCCGAACGAGAGTAGATTGCAAAACTACACGGTATTGAGTAGCCCCAAGGCGGTAATGGTTCGTAAATTCATAAATATTGTAAAGCCGTCCTAGAAGGACGGGGTTTCTACCCAAATTTTCGATGATAAATTTCGCTCTTGTTGGCACAAATATATTTTTAGTATTTTAGATTAATCCGGCAGTCTAGGTTTGAGGCAGACAGGCTATGAGTCAAAACCCCCTAGTAGATTCGGGTGAGAAATCTTCCAAAAAAACTGGGTTGAAACCACCACTAGCAGCAGCACTCGCTAGTTTGGAAGTACAACTCGAGCAAGAGTTAACTCGATATCGACGCACACGAACTGGATATAGAACATTCAGCCAACCCCGTGTAGGCATTTCCACAAGCAGTAAATATCAACAATTAACTGGGATTCATTCAATAACGGACACAACAAAATCACCACTAGAAGACAATCTCCAGAAATTTGGGTTGGCAACACCAAAAACCTCGATTCCGACTGTCGGGCAAGAGGAACTTCTTGTTACCGCAGAAACAAAAATCAACACGCCGAAATCTGTAGCAGAAACTCAACATCAGGTGTCAGCATCAGTGACAGCACCCGACACTTTGTTACAACCCCAATCAAATACACCAGTTTCCTCAAAAACACAACAGCCACAATCTGAAGCAACACCAACTGATGTTGAAGCGCAAACTATACCAGCGCCCAATGCCAGTATTGTGCCTACACGAGTCAAGGAACAAAGTCAGAGCCAGAGCGAAAATGTTGCATCACAAGATGACACAGACAAACAACCAAATGACTATTTGGAATCGTCTGAAGCACTACTGCGAAGTTTAACAGAAGAATCTAAAACTCAGAAACCCACTCATTCTAACGACAGTTTGTTATCACCCTTGGGCATTGGCTCGATGCTACTACTCTTATTAGCAAGTCTTACCCTGGGGT
Organism: Kalymmatonema gypsitolerans NIES-4073; assembly: GCF_002368435.1. Taxonomy (GTDB): domain Bacteria; phylum Cyanobacteriota; class Cyanobacteriia; order Cyanobacteriales; family Nostocaceae; genus Kalymmatonema; species Kalymmatonema gypsitolerans. The sequence goes on along the minus strand of NZ_AP018268.1, from coordinate 8,265,217 downwards.
ATATAGCATTTAATCCTAAGAGCTTGTCACAATTTAGTTTAAATGGATTGTTTACACAAAATGCGCCAACGACCGCGGAAAATACCCCAGAATCTGGTAAGAATGTTAAAACCGTAGCTCAACCAACTCTCTCGCCTATACCTAAGTATCCGAATTTAGCGACTGACGAGTTTGCGGAGGTGAGAGATCCAAATGATGTCGTTAGCTTAAAACCTAAATCCCAACCAACACCAACAGCATTACCTGACATCAGTGTCCAAAACCCCACCAATCGACTCACAGTACCGAATGTGCAGCCTCCTTTAGGACTGAATTCGCCACCGCCTTCAACAACGAACCCTACTCAGACGGCATCGAATACTCAACAAAAGCCGGATACACAAATCAAACCGTCAGCAGATGGGTTCTATCATGTGATCATAGATAATCAAACTGATCGCAGTTTTGCCTCTGCACGCCAAATCATTCCTGATGCTTATTTATCAGCCGACGGTAAATTTATTTATCTGGGTGCCCTCAAGAGCAAAGAGAAAGCACAAGAATTGTTGCAAGAGCTACAAGCAAAAGGCATGAAAGCGAGAATTCAGCAGCCTTAAGAGCAGTTGCTCAAAGGGGAAAGAGAATCAATAGGGGTGTAGGTGAGCAATCAAAGAAAAATCATCATTGAAAAGATTTTCTTAATCCATAACCCCTTGACCCCTTACACTCCTAATTAACCGTGAATGGAGGGTCTAACATGGGACTGATTGACCGTATAAGGCGGGTGATTCGCGCAAACCTCAATAGTTGGGTTGTGAGTGCGGAAGATCCAGAAAAGATTCTGGAAAAAACTGTCTTGGAGATGCAGGAGAATCTGGTGCAATTGCGGCAAGCGGTAGCTCAAGCGATCGCTACCCAAAAACGCACCGAACGACAAATGGCTCATGCTCAGTCTACAGCAGAAGAATGGTACCGCCGCGCTCAACTAGCTCTGCAACAAGGCAACGAACCTTTAGCACGCGAAGCTTTGACCAAACGCCATGCCTACCAAGAAACGGCACAAGCACTTGGCACTCAAATAGAACAACAAAATGGTATTGTCGCCAGACTGAAACAGGATATGCGGACGCTAGAGCAAAAAATTGCCGAAGCAAAAACCAAAAAAGATATGTATATTGCGCGCGCTCGTTCTGCTGAAGCGTCATATAAACTCCAAGAAATGTTGGGCGCGACTTCTAGCATAGAGGACATGAAAGCCTTTGAGCGTATGGAGGAAAAAGTTTTGCAGCTCGAGGCTCAAACAGAAGCGATCTCTATTACCAGTACAGATGATTTACAAAAGCAATTTGTTTCTTTGGAAGAGGGTGATCAGCTTGATGCAGAACTAGCAGCAATGAAGGCTGAACTTTCTACTGAATCACAAAAAAGACAACAGCTACCGAAAAGTCCAGATTTATGAAGACTGGGCAATGATTCAATTTGGAGCGTATCTTAAAAAATAAGAACTGGTGAGGAGGACTAATCCAAACCGGAACGATTACATTGAAATAAGTAGCTATGAAATAGTAAAAAAGCTAACTGCCCAACTAGGCGCGTAAATCACAAGAGGAAAAACAGAGTTATGGGATTATTTGATCGCATTAGGCGAGTCGTCAGTGCTAACCTCAACGACCTGGTCAATAAAGCCGAAGACCCGGAAAAAATGCTAGAACAAGCTATCCTGGAAATGCAGGAAGACTTGGTACAGCTGCGTCAGGGCGTTGCACAGGCAATTGCAGCCCAAAAACGTACTGAAAAACAGTATAATGACGCCCAAAACGAAATTAATAAGTGGCAGCGAAATGCTCAACTGGCACTGCAAAAAGGCGATGAGAACTTAGCAAGACAGGCACTCGAGCGCAAGAAGACTTTTACCGACACTGGTAATGCCCTCAAAAGCAGCCTTGACCAGCAAACTGTTCAGGTTGAGACTCTCAAGCGTAACTTAATCCAGCTGGAAAGCAAAATTTCTGAGGCAAAAACCAAGAAAGAAATGCTCAAAGCACGGATTACAGCCGCCAAAGCTCAAGAGCAACTCCAAGGCATGGTGCGTGGTATGAATACCAGCGGTGCAATGGCTGCCTTCGAGCGCATGGAAGACAAAGTTCTCATGCAAGAAGCGCGCGCGCAATCAGCAGCTGAACTGACAGGTACAAATTTAGAAACCCAATTTGCCAAGTTGGAAGGTAGTAGCGATGTGGATGATGAATTGGCAGCTTTGAAAGCGCAAATGCTACCTGGCGGTTCACCAAATCAGCCCCAACTACCCCAACAAACAACTGCTCCAAAATCAAATAATAATGAAGTGGTTGATGCGGAGTTGGATTCGCTACGCAAGCAATTGGATCAAATGTAGGCTTTTGAGCAAACAAGTTTTGAGCCAATCCCACGCCACTCGGTTGTGGGATTTTGCTTCATTAATCATAAGTGCTTGGTTACTCAGAAATCATTAGTATGATGAGTTGGGCACAAATCGCGGTCAATTGAGGTAGTTGACTGCCAACAGATTGGGATAAAGTATTTTGTGTGCCTACGAATGAACGATGCCACCTGATAGAGATAGCCATGAGTAAGGGTGTTATATCCATAACTGATGCTGAGTTTGAAACGGAAGTGTTGCAAGCCAATCAACCGGTATTGGTTTACTTTTGGGCTTCCTGGTGCGGACCTTGTCAATTGATGTCACCCCTGGTAAAATCGGCAGCCACTACCTACAGCGATCGCCTCAAAGTGGTAAAAATGGAAGTTGATCCTAACCCGGTCACAGTCAAGCAGTACCAGGTAGAAGGTGTACCAGCCCTGCGACTCTTTCAAGGAGATAAACTTTTGGTATCCACTGAAGGAGTCATCAGCAAAGACAAATTCCTCAGCCTGTTAGATTCTCATCTAAATAGTAATTAGTTATGAGTCATGAGTCTTTTGTGCAAATGCCAAATGACTCACGACTTATAACAAAGGACAAAGGACTAAAAATGCAGATTGCCAAGCGTTTACAACCCCTGCAATCAAATGTATTTCTTGATATGGACAAAGCCAAGGCAAAGGCTTTGGCTGCAGGACAAGAGTTAATTGATTTGTCACTTGGATCTTCGGATCTACCACCCCCAGCGCACGTCATCGAGACGATCGCCCAATCTCTGTACAACCCAAGTACCCACGGCTACTTGCTATTTCACGGGACCCTAGACTTTCGCCAAGCCGCCGCCAGCTGGTATGAGCAAAAATTCGGTATTAGCGTCAATCCAGAAACAGAGGTACTGCCCCTGATTGGTTCCCAAGAAGGCACGGCTCATTTACCTCTAGCAGTTCTCAACCCAGGTGATTATGCCCTGTTGCTTGATCCGGGTTACCCCTCCCATATGGGGGGAGTTCACTTCGCCTCCGGGCAAATTTACGCAATGCCAATGCTGGCAGAGAACGATTTTTTACCAGTGTTTGCCGATATTCCCGCACCTGTCTTGGCACAGTCGCGGATGATGGTCTTAAGCTATCCTCACAATCCTACCACCGCGATCGCACCTTTATCCTTTTTTAAAGAAGCCGTTGCTTTTTGTCAGCAACACAATCTCGTCCTAGTTCACGATTTTCCTTACGTGGATTTGGTATTTCAGGAAACAGAGAAGGGCAAATACCAATCCCTTGCTCCCTCGATTTTGCAAGCTGACCCAGATAAAAGCGTCTCAATTGAATTTTTTACCCTCTCGAAGTCCTATAATATGGGCGGCTTCCGTGTTGGTTATGCCATCGGTAATGCCGAATTGATTCGTGCTTTACGTAAAATCAAAGCAGCAATTGATTTTAATCAGTACCGAGGGATTTTAAACGGGGCTATAGCTGCCTTAACTGGTCCACAAAATGGGGTCACAGCCACTGTCGAAACCATGCGCCAACGTCGAGATGCCTTTGTAGGTGCTTTGCATCGTATTGGCTGGTATGTTCCGACTCCCAAGGCAACAATGTATGTTTGGGCAAGGTTACCAGAACCGTGGAGTCGAGATTCTGTAGAGTTTTGTACTCAGCTTGTGCAAAAAACAGGGGTAGCCGCCTCACCCGGTGGTGGCTTTGGCAAATCTGGAGAAGGATATGTCCGCTTTGCTTTAGTGCATGACACACCCGTGTTAGAAACCGCTGTAGAGAGAATTGCCAAGTTTTTGTGAACAGTGAGTTATCTTCTTTGCAAGTTCGAGATATTGGAGAACAAGGTCTTTTAAAAAGGTTACAACGCTTTTGTCCTCCAGAAATTATCGGGGATGATGCTGCTGTAGTTCCTACTGAACCAGGGCAATCTCTGGTAGTGACAACTGATGTGTTAATTGATGGTGTTCATTTCAGTGAAATTACGACTTCTGGCGAAGATGCAGGTTGGCGATCTGCTGCTGCTAACTTATCGGATTTAGCAGCAATGGGTGCTTCCCCATTAGGAATTACTGTCGGGCTAGGACTTCCTGGGGATGTTTCCGTCAGTTGGGTAGAGCAATTGTACCAGGGAATGACACAATGCCTGCAACAGTACAATACCCCAATAGTCGGCGGTGATATCGTGCGATCGCCCACAACGACCATAGCTATTTCCGCTTTTGGTCAAGTTGATCCGTTACGTGTCATTCGCCGCAACACTGCGAAAGTGGGAGATGCGATAGTTGTCACAGGTGTTCATGGGGCTTCATCGGCTGGCTTAAAATTGCTGCTGCATCCCGAATTAGGGCAAAACCTCAGTGAAAGCGATCGCGCAACATTGATCCAGGCGCACCAAAGACCATTACCCCGACTAGACGTCTTACCAATTCTCTGGGAAATTCTAGAGACGTACCATGACGCGTCTTTACCATCCCAAATCCGTATAGCTGGTATGGATAGCAGTGATGGCTTAGCAGATGCTGTGGTGCAAATTTGCCGTGCTAGTGGTGTTGGTGCTGTCGTTGAACGCATTTCAATTCCTTTACCAACACCATTCAATCACTGGCTGACAAAAGAACAAGCGCTGGAATATGCTCTATATGGTGGCGAAGACTTTGAGTTAGTACTGTGCTTGCCAAAAGAACCAGCTTATGGTTTTGTGCAACAGATAGGCAACGGCGCGGCTGTTGTCGGCACAATTACAGGTGAGTCAACAGTAATTTTGCATGACCAAACACAAGAATACCCCGATCAAGATTTACAACTTGGTCGGGGATTTCAACATTTTGATCATTAGTCAATAGTCATTAGTCATTAGTCATTAGTCAAAGACTCTAATGACTGTTGACTATTTAACCCATTTTTCGGCGACTAACTCTGCCAAGTCAAGAACTCGTTGGCTGTAGCCCCACTCGTTGTCATACCAAGCCATGACTTTGACTAAGTCACCACCCATGACAAACGTCAAGTTGGCATCGACAACCGAAGAGGCATCAGTACCTTGATAATCAGATGAGACCAGGGGTAGTTCGCTGTAGTCCAAAATGCCTTTAAGTTCACCTTGAGAGGCATCTTTAAGGGCTTGGTTGACTTCCTCAGTAATAGTAGGTCTTTCGACTTGTATGACGAAATCCACCATCGAAACGTTTGGGGTGGGTACGCGCAACGCCACACCATTCAGCTTGCCTTTGAGATCTGGTAGTACCAGCGCTACAGCTTTTGCTGCACCAGTGGAGGTAGGCACAATGTTGATTGCTGCAGCACGTGCCCGCCGTACATCCCGGTGAGACGCGTCTAGCAGGCGTTGGTCACCAGTATAGCTGTGAGTGGTGGTCATCGTGCCTTTGATAATACCAAATTTCTCGTGCAACACCTTAGCAATGGGAGCTAAGCAGTTGGTTGTACAACTGGCGTTACTGATGACGTTGTGTTTTTCGTGGTCATAGTCGTGATGATTCACGCCAATCACAAAAGTCCCATCTTCGTTCTTCCCGGGGGCTGTGATCAGCACCTTCTTAGCACCAGCGTTGATGTGCTTGGTTGCCCCTTCTTTGGAAGTGAAAACCCCTGTTGCTTCAATAATTAGGTCAATTTCCCAGTCTTTCCAGGGCAAGTTTTCTGGGTTGCGGTCAGATACACACTTAATGGTCTTACCGTTAACGATGATAGAGTTATCATCGGCACTAATGTCATCATTCTTTAACTTCCCTAGCATCGAGTCATACTTGAGCAGGTGAGCGTTGGTTCTAGGGTCAGATGTGTCGTTAATCGCGACAAGGTCGATCTTGCTATTCTCTCTACCTAACCAACAACGTGCAAAGTTACGCCCGATGCGCCCGAAACCGTTGATTGCAACTCTAATCACAGCGTCTTGCCCTCTGTATATTTAGACCTTACAAAATGCTACTGATGACCCAGATCATACCGCAAAGGGGAGAGTATTTATAACTATAAAGTGTTAGATTCTCAAAAAAATAAATATTTTCTTCCTACCCGTTTGTATACAGGTTGTGAGCGTCAATATAAAGCCTGACTGATTCTGGGACTAGATAGCGAATTGATTGGCGTTCGCGAAGCGGGCGCTCTGCGCCATCGCGCCTTGCGCGGCTTCCTTCGGGAGCATCGCGGCAAAGGTTACGAATGAGACTTGACGAAAGCCCTACTAAAGGGATATGCAATAAGTGCCACTGTATGGTGACTCTCTGTTGTGTCAGTTTTTGTTCCACTTCCTTGCAGATTAACTCACTTTGAGCTATATTCTCACCACCTGGGAGTCGGGGTGCAATTAACCAATCACACAATTGTGCTAATTCTTGTCCACGATACCAACGAGGTAAGGTTTGGAATGTATCCAAACCAACAATCCAGTACCAGTGAGTATTGGGGTAGTCAGCAGACAAGTCTATCAGGGTGTCGATCGCATAAGAAGCTCCACGGCTTTTCTCAACGAGTGATACAGTAAATCCCGGGTTGTCTGCGATCGCTCGTTGCACCATCTCGACTCGATGTTCAAATAAAGCCGCCTGTTTATGAGGAGGCTTTTGTGAAGGCACCCAAATGACTTGTTCTAGAGGTACTTGATGCAATGCTGTCTGTGCTAACACAAGGTGTCCCCAATGAATTGGATCAAAAGTGCCACCAAAAATTGCCAATCGTTGCATCCACTCACGTCCAAGCTTTATGCAATTCAAAAGAATTTTATCTACCAATTTCCCATTGTAGCAAGTTGTAGCAAATGACCCAAAAATATGTATTTTCAGTTACAATGATTTGTTTCCCGATCTGGCAGAAATATTCAGAATAAACATAATATATCTGTTCAGAAAGAGAAAAAATCACTAACAAGGGTAAAATCGATTTGAATGAAAAAACAAGAGCGAAAAAATCAACTTATAAATCATGAAAAGTATACAGAGGTGGTATCGGTAAAAATTGAATTCCTGTTATGATACGCGTGTCATTTAGGATGATTCTGTGGTGTGGTGATAGAGGAAAAATCGATGAAAAATACTGTAGACTTTAGTGGTAGACCATTCCATTTCATTGGTATTGGCGGTATAGGTATGTCTGCTCTAGCATATGTGCTAGCAAAGCGCAATTTGCCAGTATCAGGATCGGACATTCGTCTTAACCAGATTACCCGACAATTAGAATCTATCGGAACTCATATTTTTGGCAAGCAAGAGGCAACTAATATTGAGTTCTTTCGTTCTTTTTCTCAGCCTAATGGAGTAGTAGTAAACACTCAAGAAGAATTACCAGCTTTTGAGCAAGCAAAACTGCCTCAAGTCATTTGTTCAACAGCAATTAACACAACTAATTTAGAGTACAAAGCTGCATTAGAATTGGGTTGCCCAATTTTCCATCGGTCTGATGTACTAGCAGCGTTAATCGCTGAATATCACAGCATTGCTGTAGCAGGAACCCACGGTAAAACGACAACGAGTAGTATGATTGGGTATATGCTACTCCAAGCAGGTGTTGATCCAACGATTTTAGTAGGTGGAGAAGTCAATGCTTGGTCAGGCAATGCCCGAATCGGGGAAAGTCGATATTTAGTAGCAGAAGCAGATGAATCAGATGGATCGCTGGTCAAACATACTCCGGAAATAGGCATTATTACTAACATAGAATTAGACCACCCTGACCACTACGACACGTTAGAGGAAGTGGTTGAAACTTTTCAGACATTTGCCAAAGGCTGTAAAACTTTGATAGGCAGCATTGATTGCGCTACGGTACGCGATCGCTTACAACCCACGATTACCTACAGCTTGTATCCTGAGACTGGCGCTGACTATAGCGTCACCAACGTAGACTATAGAGCGGATGGCACCACAGCTCTTGTTTGGGAAAGAGGCAAGGCTCTGGGCGTGTTAAATTTACGCTTACTAAGTAAGCACAACCTCAGCAATGCTTTATCAGCAGTGGCGGTTGGTCGGATATTGGGGTTAGAATTTGGAGAAATTGCAAAGGGTCTTGCTAGCTTTGAAGGCGCAAGACGCCGTTTTGAATTTCGGGGTGAAGCTAATGGCATCACTTTTATTGACGACTACGCCCATCACCCGAGTGAAATTCGCGCTACTCTCGCTGCTGCACGCCTACAGGCAAGATCGCACCAGAGAGTCGTTGCGATCTTCCAACCCCATCGCTATAGCCGCACACTCACCTTTCTGGAGGAATTTGCTCAATCGTTTAGTCATGCTGATTTAGTTGTCCTCACTGACATTTACAGTGCAGGCGAGCCAGATCTGGGGCAAGTCAGTGGTGAAAAACTAGCGAGTGAAGTGGCTAAGCAGCACTCACAGGTGATATACCAACCAATAGCCTCAGTTAGCGAGTACTTGCAGCAAACTCTGCACCGTGGAGACTTAGCACTGTTTCTGGGAGCAGGGAATCTCAATCAAGTGATTCCCGAAGTTATGGCGACACTATGCCCGCCAGTTCAAGCAACTTCCTAAGGAAGATGACTTAGGCAATAAGAGGGAGCTCTGCTTTATGCAAGATTATTTCCCTCAAGGTTCATAGTGTCCGTCTAGCAATAGTTACATTGCTTCTCGCTGTTGTCGTATTTTTACGGCATATAAACATCAAAATTTAGCTCATTCTAGAAAATATGACTATCTCCCAGGCAGTTGCTAATGTCTGCAAAGTTTCTGGCATGACAAACACCAGACAACTAACATCTAATAATTCCATCGAAACTAAGGGAATTTATTTACCCGGTACTGATTGCGTTATTAAATCCCAAGTCTCTCTGGCAGCATATACTTCTTACAGGGTTGGTGGACCTGCTCAGTGGTGTGTTGCTCCTCGAAATCTAGAGGCTATGCAAGCCAGTATTCAGTATGCAAAAATACATGGACTGGCAGTAACGATACTAGGAGCAGGTTCTAACTTGCTTGTAAGTGATTGTGGGATATCAGGTTTAGTAATTGTGACTCGCCATCTGCGCCATAGCCATTTCGATACCCAAACAGGTCGATTAACTGTAGCAGCAGGAGAACCAATTCCAGCTATTGCATGGCAAGCAGCAGAGCAAGGATGGCAAGGATTCGAGTGGGCTGTTGGTATCCCTGGAACAATTGGGGGTGCTGTAGTTATGAATGCAGGGGCACATAATAGTTGTATCGCAGATATATTAGTCAGTGCTGAAGTAGTTTTACCTAATGGTACTTTGGAAACTGTTAGCAAAGAACAGTTGAGCTACAGATACCGCACCTCGAATCTGCAAGGAAGCGATCGCATTGTCACCCAAGCCACTTTTCAACTTCAACCTGGGGCAGACCCAGCCCAAGTTTTGGCAGCTACCAAACAGCACAAACAGCATCGACTGAATACTCAACCTTATCACCTGCCCAGTTGTGGCAGCGTGTTCCGTAATCCCAAACCTTACGCCGCTGGCTGGTTAATTGAACAAACGGGTTTGAAAGGCTACCAAATTGGCAAAGCGCAAGTTGCACAACGCCATGCTAATTTTATCGTCAACTGTGGTGGGGCTAGCGCTTGGGATATTTTCAATCTCATCCGTCATGTCCAGCATCAGGTACAAGAACGTTGGTCTGTTGTATTAGAACCAGAAGTAAAAATGATCGGAGAGTTTCAAGCTGCTGCTTGAATAATATCAGGTTCTGTTAATTAATTATTCACAATTTCCACAATACCCCTCCTCGCATACCCCTCTATCCCCCCGTTTACGGGGGGAAGATAAGGAATAGGTTTTTTTGCTTGAGGGGTTTGAGACTCTTAGAAGTCCGATTGCTCGCGCTTAAGCTGTTTCAGCAGACCTTCACAAGCATCAATCAGTAGGTCAATAACTAGATTAAATCCCTCTGTCCCACCATAGTAAGGGTCTGGAACTTCCTTAAGATTGTGCCTAGAGCAGAAATCACATATTAAGTGTACTTTCTGGTTATATTTTCCCGTTGGATCAAGATAGAGGATGTCCTGATAATTTTCTTGATCCATGGCTAAAATTAAATCAAAGTTCTCAAAGTCAGACTTTTGGAATTGCCGTGCTTGACCACGTAATTTGATTTGCAGTTTTTGAAACGCTGCAGCACTCATACGCCGATCAGGTGGGCTACCAATATGATAACTGGATGTTCCAGCAGAGTCGCAGACAATGCGTTCGCTCAATTCACCCTGATCGATCAGATAGTTCATAATATTTTCTGCCGCTGGTGAGCGGCAGATGTTCCCTAGGCAGACAAACAGCAGCTTGTAAGGCATATGTATTGCGCTTCCTATTGGTCTATAGTTAACACTCTACAGTCCATAGTCTAGGCAATTTTGACTCTTGACTGTTGAAGTGTTGACTAAAAACCTGGAAGCTCGAGTCCACTGGTCAATTCTTCCATGCGTTCGCGCATTGCTGTAGTGGACTTGTTGTAGGCGTCTTTCATTGCTGCCGTTACGAGATCAGAAAGGACTTCTGCTCCTTCGTTTAAAGCATCAGGAGAGATTTCCACCCGCCGGGGTTCTTGGTTACCGCTAACAACGACCTTAACTAAACCACCGCCAGCCTCTCCTTGAATCTCCATTTGCTCCAATTCTTCTTGGAGTCGCTTTGCGCCTTCTTGAACTTGCTGCGCTTTTTTAAAGGCTTCAGCTAGTTCTTTCATTTTTCCTAAACCAAAACCAAATCCCTGTCCTTTTCCTGTCATAATCTATTGTCCACGCGTGCTTTGAATAACAAATCAAATTCAATTATAGATGTCGTGGGTCAAATGCCTGCCTTTTACCCATAAGTGATCCACTTTGCGGGTTCCATCAATGCTACCAGATGGGATCATATCAAGCTGTTATCCGTATGCTTGCTTTATATATATAGATTACACCTTCTAGAGAGTTTTGTCGTTTGGCGAATTAACAAATACTCTCAAAGCTTTAGAATATAAAAGTTATACCCATGAAAGTTTTTCCCGTCTGACTTAACATAAAAAGGATATCACTGTTTTCTCATTTTGGTGAGACCATAACATATCTACCGTTAAATGTGGGGACATGCGAAGCACAAATTTCTTTTCAAAAAACTAATTAAGTATTTATGCTTAATTTTATTTAATTTGCTGACGAAATCAAATAAGCTTCACTCTGGAATCATCTTTTGACACTCCTCGACCTAAAGGTACGAGGATTCTTTCGTCATGGGGAGCACAACCGCTTTACCCTCAGAAAGCATCGTAACTTTTCCAAGCAACTCATCTCACACACTCCGCTCACAAAGTTTAAACCTTTTACTACAGCTTCATCGTCCAAGAATGACATTTTTTTAACAAGAGCTTGGCATTGATTGATACCAAAATTTTCAATGACTTGTATGAATTGTGTGTATTATTATTCTACGTCTTAGCAAAGCGATCGCGGGCATTGGGTAAAATCCGTATCGGAACGCTACAGTTTAATTAAGGTGGCGAAGGGAGTTTATTTTCAGGGGCTGCCTATCAAATAAAAATTGCGCTACGCGTAATGTAGTCAAGCCTTATTGGACGTGAATCTACCAATCACAAGTAAGAACAGCAATCGCACAAGGTAGCGCGACTACATCTGCAACGGCTGCAGCAGCGAATGTGTTGAGTTCGTATTTGTTAAAAGATACTCTAATCAGATTAAGTAGCGTTGTTTATGAATGGATTTTGAGGGCAAGGGTTATGGTGTGGTAAAACTAAGGTTAGTCTTGATCATACAACGGTGATCAGATGCGAGACATAAAGGTTTTATGGCTTTACCCTATGTCCCAGCCAAAGATATCAAAAGTCTCTTAAGTCTCTTAAGTAGATAAAATTGAACACGGTTGCTGGAAAAATACAAAATATGACTATAGACGGTAGTAAACAAGGGAGTTGTAGAGAGATATTAGTTATAGTTAGTTTGCAAGCCAAGGAAAAAACTCTCATAAGAGTAAACTATCTCTTAGGTATAACATTCAAAGCGGCAAGAAATAGATTTTTATCGTTTCTGATTGGTCAGATCTTTGATTTTCCCAAACTATATCTCTAGTACAAGAAGGCAGCTATGCTAAAGACGCAACTGCTAACAACATTAGCTTTTTATGGCTTTTTAATGGTTGGATTATTTATACCATAAGGTACTAGATTTTTTCAACTCACATTCTATTAAACGCTACTTTCAGGAAAACTGTAACTTATTATACAGAGAGAACCAGCGTTAAAGTGTAGTCGGTTGAGAATGAGTTGAACTCATTGTTAACCTTAAATAGGGATTTAAGATTGACTTTATAAATCAACTATTAGTGGAGTTATCATCTGGTAATCCTGTCATAGTATGAAACATAAGAGTACTATTCTTACCTGTGTTTACCTACAGTGCTTACAGAAGCAAACTTCTTAGTCAAAAATGCTAGGGGTGTACTGTCTATGCCCTTGACGATCCTTGTAGTGGATGACGATCTGGGCACTCGTCTGTCTATCAGCGATTATCTTGAATTGTCTGGTTATTCAGTAATCACAGCTGATGACGGACAAGAGGCTTTGGCGATGGTGGAGGAGTTCCATCCTGATTTGATGGTCACTGATATCGTTATGCCACGAATGAACGGATATGAATTAGTACGGCGGGTACGTCAACAGCCTGGGTTCCGTTTGTTGCCTGTTATATTGCTAACAGCGCGAACTAAAACTCAGGAAAGAATCCTAGGGTACCAGTCAGGATGCGATTTGTACTTGCCTAAGCCTTTTGAACTGGAAGAGTTAGCAGCGGCAATTCGTAATCTTTTAGAGCGAGCACAAATTATTCAATCACAGTACGGTTTTTCTCATCAAGAAAATTGGGGGACTCCCGCCCCAACAAAATTGTTGGATGCCCATCACTCCCAGTTAACTGATATTCAAAAATCCCAGATGTTCTCTGACTTGACCTCAAGAGAGCAAGAGGTCTTAGAACTTTTAACTCATGGTCTTTCTAATGCTGAAATGGGTCAGCAGCTGCACCTCAGTCCTCGGACTGTGGAAAAGTATGTTAGCAGTTTATTGAGAAAAACAGAAACCAACAACCGAGCAGAATTAGTCCGGTTTGCGATTAAGCATGGTTTGGTGGAATAGTTGATCGCGCTTAACTGTGCATAATATGGTAATGACTCAGTAGCAGTGTTTAACAAAGTAACATTATTTGCAAGAATCGGCTTATTCAGTCTTCTGACTAAATAAGCAACGCAATGCGCACATTTTGTATTATACGACTGGTGCTGATACTACAGCCTTAGTCTCCAACACAGCTGCAACTTGTAATATCACCGCTTCGTTGTAAGGTGCAGCTACCAACTGTACCGCTAAAGGTAGAGTATTTGGGCGTTGAATTGGTACTGACAAAACAGGCAAGCCGATAAAAGATAATGGTTGAGTAAATAACCCTAGATGGGGACGAACGAGAATTTCCTCACCATCTAAAATCATCGTTTGTTGACCAATGAGCGGTGCAGAAATTGGTGTAGTTGGAGCGAGAATAACATCTACCTTTTGAAATATTTCTTGGACTTTATCTCTATACCATCTTCTAAAACGTTGTGCCTGAATGTACCATTGACTCGGTATTAAGGCACCAGCAAGAAAGCGATCGCGTGTTGCGGGATCAAAATCTTGGGGGCGCGATCGCAGTTTCTCCAAATGTAAATTTGCCCCTTCACAAGCTGTGATCACAAAAGCTGCTGCACGGGCGCGATGTGCTTCAGGTATTGTGACATACTCGGTTACATCCAAAGCATCAGCAACTCTTTGTACTGCTTCCAACGCTTCAGGGCTTGCGCCTTTGAGGAAATAATCACCTGCAATGGCAATTCTTATACCATCAATATTTTGTACAGACGCGCCTTGATTTTGTACAGACACGCCAGGTTGCGTCTCTACAGAAGGGCGCTTTGTACAAACTGGATCTCGTTCATCTTCCCCCTGAAGCACATCAAACGCGGTAGCAATATCTCGCACCGAACGGGCAAATGGTCCAATGTGGTCTAAACTGCTGGAAAATAATGCTACTCCAGCACGTGATAACCGTCCATAAGTTGGTTTCAAACCAAAAACGCCACACAAAGCCGCAGGGACGCGAATCGAACCGTTAGTATCAGAACCCAACGTCAACGGAACCAAACCAGCTGCGATCGCTGCCGCCGAACCACCCGATGAACCACCAGCAACCCGCTTTAAATCGTGGGGATTATGGCTTATACCATAATAAGAGTTTTCTGTCACGAACCCATAGGCGTATTCATCCATATTTAAAGCGCCTACAAGAACTGCTCCCGCTTGTTTCAGCCTTGCGACTGCTGTTGCATCTTCAGTTGCTGGAGGGTTTTCAGCGTTGATTTTTGCACCTGCAAGCGTTGTTAAACCAGCGATATCGAAAAGGTTTTTGACAGCAAAAGGGACGCCAGCTAAAGAACCAGGATTTTTACCTTGGGCAATTTCCTCATCAATTCGTTCTGCATCTGCCAAAGCAGTTTCAGCAGTTACTGTTGTAAAACAATTGAGTTCATTATCTCTGGCGGCAATTCTTTGTAAAGCAGCTTTGGCAATTTCCACCGCACTTACTTTACCTTCCCGCACAGCCGCCGCTATTGCCACAGCATCAGCTTGTTCTAAATTCATGGTTCAAACGTAGGGGCAGCTTCAACATTTTCAGGCAAAGGAAACTCATTCACAACTTGGGCGATCGCCTTAATTCTCTCAAAATTTGCCACCACCCCATCTCGATACTCATCCCTCAATTGCAAATCCAACAACAAACCCATCAAATCCACATACTCCCCCACATTCAACCCCTTACCTTCCATCTTCTCCTCCTCTTCCTTAGCGTCCTTAGCGTCCTTAGCGGTTCGTTAACTTATTGTTCGCCCAGTCAGATTTGCAATCACCGCAATCAGTTCTCCCGGTTCCACAGGTTTCGCAACATGAGATTGGAATCCTGCTAAAAGAGCTGCTTTGCGATCCTCCGCCCTAGCATAAGCAGTTAGTGCAACAGCCGGAATCCGTCCACCTTGATTTGAGTCAAGCGTTCTCACCCGTCGCACCAGCACGTAGCCATCCTGTTCTGGCATACCAATATCACTAATGAGAATGTCAAAGCGTGAGTCAGACGTTTGCTCTTCCAGCGCCACTATCACCTCATCTGCCGTTGCCACTGCCACAACTTCAGCTCCACATTCTACAAGAATTTGAATCAGCAACTCACGGGCATCCACCTCATCATCCACCACTAATATTCGCAGACCATCCAGTCTGGGAGTGCAATCGAACGCTAAAGAACCTCCCACGGTAGGATGTACCCGTTCCGGTTCTTCTATCTTGATGCTGACAGGACTTATCGGTAGCTTCACAGTAAACGTTGTTCCCTGTCCTTCCCCCGGACTCTCGACATGAACTGAACCACCATGCAAGTCAACTAGGTTACGCACAATCGATAACCCCAGTCCCAAACCACCAAAAGAACGAGTTATCGAGCTATCAGCCTGACGGAAGCGTTCAAAAACATAAGGAAGAAACTCAGGGCTTATTCCTTTACCTGTATCAGCCACAATAATTTCCACATGAGAGTGGACGCGTTCTAAGCGAATCTGTACCCGTCCACCCTTGGGTGTAAACTTCACCGCATTTGACAGCAGGTTCCAGACAATTTGCTGCAAGCGGTCTGAATCGCCAAAAACTGGTCCAGCAGCAGGATCAAGTACAGGTTGAAGTTGGATGTTTTTTGCCAAGGCAGCAGGATGCACCGTGTCAATTGCTGCTTCAATTACCGACAATAGATCCACAGCACGAACGTTCAGGCGCAGTTTCCCTTGAATGATGCGGGAAACATCGAGCAAATCTTCGACCAATTGTGCCTGTGCCCTAGCATTGCGTTCAACTGTTTCCAGCGCCCGGGCGGTGGCAGCTTCGTCAAACTTCCTGGTACGCAACAGAGTCAGCCAGCCAAGCATGGCATTGAGAGGCGATCGCAACTCATGGGAAAGAACGGCAAGAAACTCATCCTTGATCCGATTTGCTGCTTCTGCTGTAGCCCGCGCTTTTTGTTCAGCCACCAATAGGCGATCGCGCTCAAGTTCTGCTTTTTTGCGTTCGCTGATGTCCAGTACAAATGCAACTCCATTAACGTGGGAATCGTCCATCAAAGCTATACCTAGGACAACTTGCACCCGTGTACCGTCTCGTCGGACGTACTCCTTCTCGTAAATACTGGAAACTCCGGTGGTAAACGCTTCCTCAAGCGCTCGGTTATCCACATCGTTGTACTCTGGTGGAGTCAGTGGGTGCCATTTAATTTTGCCTAAAACATCAAACTCTTGACGGCTGTAGCCAACAAGACGCAGGTAGGCATCGTTGGCATCGGTGATGAAGCCTTCTGCATTCCAAAAAGCAACTCCCACGAGATTGGATTCAAACAAGCGTCTAAACTTAGCTTCGCTTTGCTCGAGTGCTGACTGTCCCCGTTTGCGTTCAGTCACATCGCGAAAGTAAACTGCAAGCCCTTCAGCGCTGGGATACGCCCTAATTTCCAGCCAGCAGTGTAATACCTCGCTGAACTCCTCCAACTCAATGGGAACTTGTTGGGCGATCGCTCGATGAGCTTCTTGATAAAAAGTATTGCCGATTAATTCCGGATAAACATTCCATACCTGCTTGCCAAGCAGTTCTTCCGGTGGTTTTTGCAAAAGCCGTGCGGCTTCTTGATTCACGTAGGTGTAGCGCCACTCACGATCAAAGGCAACAAACGCTTCTGCGATGCTTTCCAGAATCTTCCTGATGCGGTTGTTAGCCGATTGCAGAGCTTTTTCTGCCTGTACACGCTCTGTGATCACCTCTGTAAAAATAATGATGCCACCAATTTCATCAGCACGGTTCCGCCAAGGATGGATTTCCCATTTCACCCAATCTATTGAGCCATTCGCACGGGGGAATAGTTCTTTTTCGCATTTGCGAACCTCTCCAGCCAAACACGAAGCATGAATTTCTCGCCAAGAGTCAGGAATTTCGGGAAAGACTTCGTAATGAGAGCGATCGATAATGTTTTGGTTCTGCAACTGAAAATCTGTCAGCCATCGTTGACTCACAAGAATATATCGCATCTGGTTGTCAAGCATAGCAATAGCTGCTGGCGCATGCTCCACAAACAACCGCAACTGTTCTTCTCTGAGTTGTAGCGACTCTTCAATCTGCTTGCGCTCACTCAGGTTGCTCGCCATAGCGAGTCCGCCTTGAAATTCTCCCGATTCAGCCAAAATTGGAGTGGTTGAAACCAGCGTCCATAGATTAGAGCCATCCCGACACCGAAACTGAAAGTCGAATCGCTGTCTCATTCCCTGCTTCAATCGGGCTATGTACCGCTGTGCTTCACTCTGAGCTACTTGATCCATGAAGTCGAAAATCGGACGTTGCAGCATTTCCTCCACGCTATAGCCCAACATTTGCGCCAATTGCGGATTAACATACTCCGTACGCAACTGGGCATCAAATAACCAGATACCCTCACCCGCCGTCTCCACAATGTAACGATACCGTACTTCAGCCGCTTGTAGTTTTTCTAAGCTCACTTCAGCCCGTCGCTTGGCAGTACGTAGCGCCTCACATAGTACACTAAAGAGGATTCCCTGAAGTGCGAACAGCACGAGCCTGATAGTGTTGGGCAGATCGAGCGCCAGCGAATAAATTGGCTGTATAAAGAAATAGTCGCTAATCAGAACAGACAGGAAGGTAGACACTAGCCCCGCTCTCAAGCCTTTGTACCATGCACTTACCATCACCGCCCCAAAAAACAGCAGAAAAGGGGTTTTAGTCATGGCAAACCAAGGATCTAGCGCCAGCATCAGCACTAACGCCACACCAACACAGAGTCCAGCAACGCTATATTGCTGTAGCCGAGAGCGGGTAACTTTTAGCATTCAATTGTTGATACTTTTCTTTACTAGCTAGATCAAACTTTGTTTAAGTTACAACAGATATCCGATTTTCACATTTACCTTAAGAGTTATTTTTTAATTTTCTTGTGTTCTGATCGCTCCACTTAATTCTGCTGCAAAGCAACTCTGAGAGCTACGTTTTCGACATATTCAAGTTGCACAGGCGGGAGCCGTTATCTCGTAGTATTTATTATATTTCATAAGGAAATTCAAACAAGCCATCTTCACCGTGTTCAAAATCAATGATCTTAAAGACTGCATCAAGATTCAAAGCACCATAAATGTGAGGAAATAGTTCTTTGTCCTCAACTCCTTCATAGCGAATTTCAGGTTTCACTTTGTCAGAGTCGATATAAAGAAGTACTAATCCCTTTTGATTGTGAAAGAAGGTATTTGCAACTTTGATGATTTGTGTTGGAGTGGAACAGTGGATAAAGCCTTCAGAGTCGAGGGTATCACCGCGATACGTTTTGACGAGTTTTGCTTGTTCCCATTGTTCATGTTGGGTGATATGTAAGATGGTGTTCATTGAGATTTTTTTTATACACTTTCTTAAGGTGGGCAATACCCACCCTATTCATTATTTATCAGATTGGACAATTTTACAAATTTCATCGAGAATAAAGTCATGCTCAACAGGTTCATCAGGACAAAATTCTAAATAGAGTTGATTTTGATAAGGAGTGACTGATGATGTACATATCTGAATTCTCAGCTTTCCTTTCTGCCAGTAATGACCACCAACTTTTAGAAGCTGACAATCTGTCACATAATTGTGTTGAATTTCCTTCAAATTTATCTTTTTTTGACCAATAGATAATTTACTTAAAAATTCCACCATGGAAACGCCAGGATACAAACTTGTGTATTCATAAATATGCTGCTGCAATTTCTTTCTAATTTCTTCCTCTATCAATTCTTTTAATCTACTGACTTTAAAAGAATCTTTTTCCAGGAGTATGACATCATCATCACATTCTAGTGGTGTAAATTTTTCATTCATATTAATGCCAGTTTCAGTCATTGATTGAGTTACATCCACTTCATAATTTAACCTTACTTCATAGCATATTCTGCCAATTTGCTGACATCAAGTCAGTGAAAATATTGATAAGAGAAACGCTATAAACTTCTGACTTTATTTATGACTTGATCGAAAGTTATCAAAGTAACACTCAAACCGCAGATAAATGCGGATGCACGCGGATAATCAGATATATAGCAATCCGAAATCATTTGTAAAAAAACAAGATCCCCGACTTCTCTAAGAAGTCGGTGATCTGTGTCTTCAATTTTCACAAATCAAATAAAATTGCTATATGATGTTCGTAAAATCACCCATAAAAAAACTTGTTTGTAAGAAGGACTAAAGTCCTCACTACGAAGTTATGACTTATGTATGTGGAATACATACATCTGGGGCGCACAAATTTGGAAATTGAAGTGTTGTCACTGTTAGAGTATCCAAATCTACGCGGCGGATAGCGTGGTTATTTGTATCAGCAATAAATAAATGAGAACCGATTATACTCAGCCCGGAAGGTTCAGAAAATCGGGTATTTTTACCTTGTCCGTCTTGCAAACCAACGGAACCATCACCTAAGACTGTTTGACAATTGCCAGTGTGGGGGTTAACAAGTTTAATTTTGTGGTTGTAAGTATCTGCTACCCACAAGTAATTCTGGGCATATTCTACCCCCAAACAATGCTGTAACCTCACATCGAAACCCTGTCCATCAACGTCACCAAAGCCAAACAAACTACCGCTACCGCAAACGGTTCTCACTTGTCGCGGTTCAATCAGTCCCACACCGCGAATTGAGCTAACTTCACTGTCGGCAATGTATAATTCTTGTCCATCAGTGGTGATACCACTAGGCTGGGCAAAAGCAGATTCGCTGAGTTCCCCATCTACACAAGCTTCTGCTCCTGTACCAGCATAGGTTCTTACAATCCTAGTTTCTAGATCCATTTCCCAAATTTGATGAGGACCAGCCATCGCAATAAACAAGCTATTTCCACACAGGTGTAAATCCCAAGGAGAATTTAGCATTGTTTCTCTTGCAGCACCACTGTGAGGACGGATATTACGGCTTTGTTCACCTGTTCCTGCAATGGTTTCGACGACTTGGCGTTTCAAATCAACTCGCCGCAGAGCATGATTTTCTGTATCCGCAACGTATAAAATTTGATTTTCTTCATCAAATGCCATTCCTTGCGGTGCGAAAAACTGCGCTTCGTCAAAGGAACCATCAGTTAATCCAGATTGTCCAGTTCCAATTAAATGTATGATTTCCCCATTAAAGCGACTCATGACAATGCGGTGATGTCCAGAATCAGCAATGAACAAACCTGCTTGTGTCGCCAAGACTTTACCAGGAAAAGCTAAAGGTGTGATTAATGGTTTTCGCTGTTTCTCCAAGGTAAGGCTAAGTTCTTGGAAATTGATGGTACCTTTTTCTTGGTGTTGGTTAATCAGCTTTTGAATCAGTTCGTCTAAAACATGGCGATCGCCTTCACCAGAAACATAGCCAACTACATAACCCTGTGGATCTATCACCATTAAAGTAGGCCAAGCACGTACAGTATACTCTTCCCAAACTCTAAAACCACTATCAACTAAAACTGGATGTTCGATATCGTAGCGTAGAATTGCTTGACGAATGTTTTCGGTTTCTTTTTCATTGTCAAATTTGGCACTATGTACGCCGATAACTGTAAGGCTATCTTTATATTTTTGTTCGAGATATTTCAGCGTTGGCAGGACGTGCAAGCAATTGATACAACAGTATGTCCAAAAGTCCAAAATCACAACTCTGCCCTTAAGTTGTTGAAGAGACAGTGGTTTTTCGGTATTGAACCAAGGGTTATTTTGTGGAAGTTCTGGCGCTCTAACGCGGGGAGTCATAGATAATTCAAAATTCAAAATTCAAAATTCAAAAACTACTGTTTTAGATTATTTATAAACTTCTATGGTTGGATTGGAAAGGCTAACTACTACCCAGTTATCTACTTGGGTGCAACAAGCCAAAGTATTGGCACATCAAGGACAAGTTGCTAACCGTATTCCCAAATTGGCATTAGCTAATCCCGATTGGTTTGCGGTTTACATCTGCTGTCGTTCAGGGCAAACTTACAGCCAAGGCGATACAAGTTGTGTATTCCCCCTGATGAGCGCGATAAAGCCGTTTTCGCTACTGTATCTACTAGAACAATTTGGAGCAGAGACGGTTTTTCAGTGGGTTGGGGTTGAACCATCAGATGCTCCTTTCAATTCCTTAGAGCAGCTGATAGCTGATCATGGACGACCCCGCAATCCTATGATTAACAGTGGCGCAATAACTCTTGCAGATAAGTTACCAGGAAAAAACGCTAGCGATCGCCTAGAGCAATTTTGTCAATGGTTAAACAAACTTGCTCTTTGTCAACTAAGCTTGGATGAGGAGATGCTTGCTTCCGTGCGTTCCACAGGTTCCCAAGCTAACCGAGCTATTACCCAATACCTAGCCGAAGCAAAATCCGTAAAGAATCCTGAAATAGCTCTTGACACTTATGAGGAAATATGCTGTCTTTCTGGACGAGTGGAAGACTTAGCGCGTCTGGGTTTGCTTTTGGCTGTTGAAAGTGAATTGGTTTTGCCGCAGCATCGCCGTATTGTCAATTCGCTAATGTTAAGCTGTGGGCTGTACGCAGCTTCTTCCCAGTATGCTTTACGGATTGGTTTGCCGATGAAGTCAGGTATCAGTGGGGCACTGCTAGCCATAGTGCCAAATCAAGGGGCGATCGCACCTTACAGTCCTGGCTTGGATAGTATTGGTAATTCTATGGGGGCGATCGCCTTTGTTGAAGCTTTATCTCAAGGTTTACAGTTAAGTATTTTCGGGGACTAGCCAAGATTAGTCGTCTTGGTCGTTGGTTTCCTCGCTTTGCTGTTCGGGCGTGGTTGCGTTTTCTAATGTTTCAAGAACTGATGGAGGTTCAATCACATCTGGTGCAGTTTGCGGCAAGGTATGAGATGGTGCAGCACCTGGGTATTGACGGGGGCTGAAATACCGTGTCAATTCTGGTTTTTCTGGCTCGGGGGCGATTTTTTGAGGTAAGGTTGTTTCAGCTTCTGGCGTTAGCTGTGGTTTGGGTTCTGCCGTGGTTTCTCCTTGAGGTGCAACTGATTCTGGTGCAGGGGACTCAATAACCTCTGGCAAAGTGGGAGGTAAGCCAGGAGTTGGTTCAGTTGTTTGTGGCGTTGGTCTCTTAAGAGCGCGACGATTGAAATAGCCACGCAATCCCCGTTTTTCTTCTAGAGGAGCAACTTTTTCTGGTACAGGCGTTGCTTCAGCTTGGGGTGTCACCTCTGGCTGTGGTTCGACTGTGGTTTCTGGTTGCGGAGCCACAATAACTTCTGGCAAGGTGGGAGGTAAGCCAGGAGTTGGTTCAGTTGTTTGTGGAGTAGCTGCCTTGCCTGTTCGACGCTGGGATCTATTGAAAAAGCCACCTGATTTTGGTTTCTCTGGCTGTATTTCAGGCGCTGACTGAGATTCAGTTTCAGGAACGGGTTGTTTTTCACCTTGAGGTTGTATTTCAGGTGTTGTTTGTTCAACGGTGGGCGTTAAGGTTGGGGTAGGTGTAGGTTCAGTTTTAGGAACGGGTTGCTTTTCTTCCTTTTGTGTTTCAGGTGTTTCTTCAACAGTAGGCGTTACAGTTGGGATAGGTTTGGGTTCCGCAGTTGGTATTTTGGCGGTATAGTTCGGGTCTACTATGCTGCGAACTTGTTCTGCTGACAAATCTCCTCTAACAATTTTAGATAAAGTGTCTTTTCCGTTGGGTTCATAGGTAATAAGTCTCACTGTACTGTTGAAGACATTCTTGACAGGATTTCCCTGTTCGTCGAGAAACTCAAGTTTTACCCAATTGTTACCTGGTTTAAAGCCTTTAAGGTAAACGGCTTGCCAACGATCTAAAACAAAGCTTTCACCATTAATTGTGCAGCGAATGCGCCAATCTGCTATCTCGTCATTGGGGTTGTCTTGAGCGACGAGATGCAATGGGGCGTTAGTTAGGTAAAAGTCCAGTAAAATTGGTTCTGCACCATAGCTGCCTTTAGGACGACTGTATGTTAACAGTGGCTTGGTTGCATCGGGGTTATTGTCGTCGGTTTTAGTGAAGATGTGAAATGTTGACTGGGCGTAAGCGCCTTCATTCTTAAAGCTTTCATGCCAAGGACGCGAGGCAAAGACACGTAGTGTATGCGTACCTGGGGACAAGTCTGGCAAAACCAGGGGTTGATTCAGGTCGTATACGGCTATATAAGGTTCGTTATCAACAATAACGTGTAAATGAGGACCAAGATCGAGTTCTGGATCTTTAAATATAGGTAGGTCTTTGACCTGAAAGCGAACGGTGACTGTGTTTTCTTGCAGGATTTCATCCTGTTTAGGAGTCACTAGTGTGACTTGAGGCTGATAAACTTCCAAGGCTTGGCGCAGTTCTTGGATTGTTGCTGGTGGGGAAACTTCTGAGATTTGCTTTGAAAGTTGAGCTTTTGAAGGCAAGCTGTCGTCATACGGTTCTTGGCTAACGGCTTTCTCTCCACAGCTGCTCAAAGTTAACACCAGCACCGATACCATTAGCAACCTGAGGATAGCCATTGCGGTCTTCCGCCACAAGTTCATGCTTTCCACCCAGTCATACTCCTAAAACTTGTAATAATTTTGGCTCAAACTGTCCACTGGTCACTATAGCGCTTCTCGGTTAGATACACCACCCGGTACAAGCACAGCAATGTTATGTCCGGACAAATGACCTGGATATTTCCGAAAAATGTGATTTTGCCATGACTTATGTCAGCGATCGCTTTTTAAAACTCATATTTGTTACAAAACTTTGCGAACCAATTTCATAAAAGCTTAATTATCTGCTATATGAAAAATTTGTTTGATACATATATTAAGTGATATTAAGCAAAAGCAGTGAAAACCGAAAAAATAGCTTTTTGTGGTAAGAATATCAATTTTGCAAATTGTTGCAGTTTGTAAAATAAATGAATAAACTATTGACTTTTTCGCCAGCGTTTTAAAACTCAAAAGTAGATTAGGCAGTTAATTCAACGATTTTGAATTATTGTTAACATCTGTCTAACTATGTAGGAGATAAGCCCTTATAATTCAACAGAAAGCAATATCCACAGACGGTCTTCGTCGCGGCTCCAGCAAAGTATATTTCTGGAGGAAGCGATAAAGCTTGACTAAAGCCATGAAGGCACTATGTGGTACTCATGATTTCTCAATCCTGTTAAGAGGGGAGGTCGAATGACAATTAGTCCTCCGGAGCGAGAGGAAAAAAAGGCAAGAGTCATAGTCGATAATGATCCGGTTCCAACGTCATTTGAACTGTGGTCAAAACCCGGACATTTCGACAGAAGCTTAGCCAAAGGTCCGAAAACCACAACCTGGATTTGGAACCTTCACGCACTCGCCCATGATTTTGATACACATACAAGCGATTTAGAAGACATCTCCCGCAAGATATTTTCGGCACACTTCGGACATTTAGCCGTAGTGACGATTTGGCTGAGCGGGATGATATTCCACGGCGCTCGTTTTTCCAACTATGAAGCTTGGCTGAGCGACCCCCTCAACATAAAGCCCAGCGCTCAGGTTGTTTGGCCAATTGTTGGTCAACAAATTTTAAACGCCGATGTTGGTGGTGGATTCCACGGTATTCAAATTACCTCCGGCTTTTTCTACATATGGCGTGGTTGGGGTATCACGAACTCGTTCCAGCTCTACGTCACAGCAATTGGCGGGTTGGTGTTAGCAGGCTTATTCCTGTTTGCAGGCTGGTTCCACTACCATAAGCGTGCTCCTAAGCTGGAATGGTTCCAGAACGTGGAATCGATGCTCAATCACCACTTGGCTGGACTATTGGGCTTGGGTTCCTTGGGATGGACAGGTCACTTAATTCACGTATCCGCGCCGATTAACAAGCTGCTGGATGCGGGAGTAGCCATCAAAGATGTGCCATTACCTCACGAATTCATTTTGAATCGTGACTTGATCACCGAGCTTTTCCCGAGCTTTGCCAATGGTTTAACGCCATTCTGGACGTTGAACTGGGGTCAGTATGCGGACTTCCTTACCTTCAAGGGCGGTCTGAACCCAGTCACAGGCGGCTTGTGGATGACGGATATTGCTCATCACCACTTGGCGATCGCCGTCCTGTTCATCATTGCTGGTCACCAGTACCGTACCAACTGGGGTATCGGTCACAGCATCAAAGAGATTCTGGAAAACCACAAAGGTCCCTTCACTGGTGACGGTCACAAAGGTCTCTACGAAAACCTGACCACCTCTTGGCACGCTCAGTTGGCAGTCAACCTGGCAATGCTGGGTTCGCTGACCATCATCGTGGCGCACCATATGTACGCGATGCCTCCGTATCCGTACTTGGCAACAGACTACGCCACCCAACTGTGTATTTTTACTCACCATATGTGGATCGGGGCATTCCTGATCGTTGGTGCAGGTGCTCACGCTTCCATCTTCATGGTGCGGGATTACGATCCAGTTGTGAACCAGAACAACGTTCTGGAGCGGGTGCTGCGTCACAGAGATGCAATCATCTCTCACCTGAACTGGGTATGTATGTTCCTTGGGTTCCATAGCTTTGGACTGTACGTACACAACGACACGATGCGTGCTTTGGGTCGTCCCCAAGATACGTTCTCTGATACGGCAATTCAGCTGCAGCCAGTGTTTGCCCAGTGGGTGCAAAACCTACACACGGTCGCTCCTGGTGCAACAGCGCCCAATGCACTAGAACCAGTTAGCTATGCCTTCGGCGGTGGTATCCTCGCAGTAGGCGGTAAAGTGGCAATGATGCCGATTGCGCTCGGTACGGCGGACTTCTTGATCCACCATATCCACGCATTCCAAATTCATGTTACCGTGCTGATTCTACTCAAGGGATTCCTGTTTGCTCGCTCTTCTCGTCTGGTTCCAGACAAGATGAACCTGGGCTTCCGGTTCCCCTGCGATGGTCCTGGTCGTGGCGGTACCTGTCAAGTATCTGGTTGGGACCACGTGTTCCTCGGTTTATTCTGGATGTACAACACCATTTCAATTGCAATTTTCCACTTTAGCTGGAAGATGCAATCAGATGTCTGGGGAACTGTAGACGCAGATGGTGTTGTGACCCACATCACGGGTGGTAACTTTGCCCAAAGTGCCATCACAATCAACGGTTGGTTGCGTGACTTCTTGTGGGCACAAGCTGTACAAGTGATTAACTCCTACGGTAGTGCGCTGTCAGCTTATGGTCTACTGTTCTTGGGCGCTCACTTTGTCTGGGCATTCAGCTTAATGTTCCTGTTCAGCGGTCGCGGCTACTGGCAAGAACTGATTGAGTCAATTGTTTGGGCACATAATAAACTGAAAGTAGCACCTTCAATTCAGCCCCGTGCTCTTAGCATCATTCAAGGTCGGGCTGTTGGAGTGGCTCACTACCTCTTGGGAGGAATTGTCACCACCTGGGCGTTCTTCCACGCACGAATCATTTCACTGGGCTAAAAATCAGCTTTACGATTCATGAGTTTTGAGTTTTGAGTGCTGAATAAAAGCTCAGAACTCAGAACTCAGAACTCAGAACTATAAGAACCTGATGGCTGAAGGTCAGAGGATTTATCGAACCTATGGCAACAAAATTTCCAAAATTTAGCCAGGATCTCGCACAGGATCCGACTACGCGTCGGATTTGGTATGCGATGGCTACGGGAAATGATTTTGAAAGTCACGATGGCATGACAGAAGAAAATCTTTACCAAAGGATTTTCGCGACTCACTTCGGTCATGTGGCAATCATCTTCCTGTGGGCATCCAGCCTCCTGTTCCATGTAGCTTGGCAAGGCAACTTTGAACAGTGGATTAAAGATCCTCTTCATATTCGCCCAATCGCCCACGCGATTTGGGACCCTCACTTCGGTAAAGCCGCAGTAGAAGCTTTTACTCAAGGCGGCGCTAACTATCCAGTTAACATTGCTTACTCTGGTGTTTACCACTGGTGGTACACCATCGGTATGCGGACGAACAACGACCTGTACCAAGGTTCAGTGTTCCTCCTCATCTTGGCAGCAGTGTTCTTGTTTGCTGGTTGGTTACACTTGCAACCCAAGTACCGTCCTAGCTTGGCTTGGTTTAAGAGTGCTGAACCTCGCTTGAACCACCACTTGGCTGGTTTGTTCGGTGTAAGTTCTTTGGCTTGGGCTGGTCACTTGATTCACGTTGCTATCCCCGAATCTCGCGGACAGCACGTAGGTTGGGATAATTTCCTGACCACCCTACCCCACCCAGAAGGATTGGGACCATTCTTTACAGGTAACTGGGGTGTTTACGCTGCTAACGCCGACACTGCGAATCATGTGTTTGGTACATCCCAAGGTGCAGGGACTGCAATTCTGACATTCTTGGGTGGCTTCCATCCTCAGACTGAGTCCCTGTGGCTGACCGATATGGCTCACCACCACCTGGCGATCGCGGTTATCTTCATCATCGCCGGTCACCAGTACCGTACCAACTTCGGTATCGGTCACAGCATTAAAGAAATGCTGAACGCCAAGAATTTCTTTGGCGTGCAAACAGAAGGTCAGTTCAACCTGCCTCACCAAGGACTGTACGACACATATAACAACTCCCTACACTTCCAGTTGTCCATACACCTGGCAGCACTAGGTACCGCTCTTTCCTTGGTGGCGCAGCATATGTACGCCCTGCCTCCCTACGCCTTCATGGCTAAGGACTATACAACTCAGGCAGCTCTGTACACCCACCACCAGTACCTCGCTGTGTTCTTCATGGTCGGTGCTTTTGCCCACGCTGCAATTTTCTGGGTACGTGACTACGACCCAGATCAAAACAAGGGCAACGTACTCGACCGCGTACTGAAGCACAAAGAAGCGATTATCTCGCACTTGAGCTGGGTATCCCTGTTCTTGGGCTTCCACACCTTGGGTCTGTACGTTCACAACGATGTAGTTGTTGCCTTCGGTACACCCGAAAAGCAAATCCTGATTGAGCCTGTGTTTGCACAGTTCATTCAGGCATCTCACGGGAAAGTACTGTACGGTTTAAACACCCTACTGTCCAATCCTGACAGCGCTGCTTCCTTGGCTGGCGCTCCATACTTACCAGGTTGGCTGGATGCTATCAACAATGGCACCAACTCCCTGTTCTTGACCATTGGTCCTGGTGACTTCTTAGTACACCACGCCTTCGCCCTGGCTATACACACAACTGTCCTCATTTGTGTTAAGGGTGCGTTGGATGCCCGTGGTACTAAGCTGATGCCTGACAAGAAGGATTTCGGTTTCACCTTCCCTTGCGACGGTCCAGGTCGTGGCGGTACTTGCCAAACTTCCGCTTGGGAACAGTCGTTCTTCCTCGCCATATTCTGGGCACTCAACACCGTTGGTTGGGTCACCTTCTACTGGCACTGGAAGCACCTAGGTATTTGGCAAGGCAACGTAGCTCAGTTCAACGAGTCTTCTACATACCTCATGGGCTGGCTGCGCGATTACCTGTGGGCTAACTCCGCTCAGTTGATCAACGGGTATAACCCCTACGGCACGAATAACCTGTCTGTTTGGGCTTGGATGTTCCTCTTCGGACACCTTGTTTGGGCAACCGGTTTCATGTTCCTGATCTCTTGGAGAGGTTACTGGCAAGAGTTGATTGAAACACTGGTTTGGGCACACGAGCGCACTCCTTTGGCGAACTTGGTTCGTTGGAAAGACAAGCCCGTTGCTCTGTCCATTGTTCAAGGTTGGTTGACAGGTTTAGTTCACTTTACAGTTGGCTATGTCCTGACTTACGCCGCTTTCCTCATTGCCTCTACTGCTGGTAAATTCGGTTAATGAGTTGACTGAATAAGTAGCTGTAGGTAAGTAAATAAAATCCCCTGCCGCAAGGTGGGGGATTTTTTGTCACACTACTTATCTTGTGGGACTTTTCTTGTAGGGCTTTTCTTGTTTTCTTGTAGGACTTTTCTTGTGGGACGGGCGTCTCACCCGTCCTAATTTTGGGCAGGCAAGATGGCACTATATGAAATTTTTCTTGTTGAGATGGGAAAAATAAAGAAAGGGCGGGCAAGATGCCCACCCCACAAGAGAAATAAGAAATAAGCTTTGTGTGACAAATGCAAGAGCCAAAGTTAAAAATTACCCAAAGAAGCTTGCCTCATTGGGAGTTCAATGGGGCAGTTTATTTGATCACTTTTAATACTTGGGAAAAGTTACAACTGAATCCAGAAGCTAGACAAGCCGTTTTTAATGCTTGCCTATTTTTTAATAATAAAAGATATAAAATTTTTACCTTTGTTGTAATGACAGACCATGTGCATATGTTAATTCAGCCTTGGCTCAAGTTTGAAAAAGAGTTTTGGTCACTCACTAGTATTATGCATAGCATCAAAAGTTATAGTGCTAAACAAGTTTCTCTGGTTATGAAACATATAGGCATAGTCTGGCAAGATGAGCGATATGATCACATTATTAGAAATGCCCAAGAGTTCCAAAATACTTGGGAATACATAACACAAAACCCTGTCAAAGCTGGTCTGTCAGCGACTCCAGAAGAGTATCCTTTTTTCTGGCAAGTACCTGAACCAAATCAATCATTCTAAACAAATCTCTTGTGGGGTGGGCATCTTGCCCGCCTTTATTATATAAGTGACCTATAATCTTAAAAACTTACTTTAAATTTTCTTTGAACTCTTCCAATCTTCTGTTTCAATCGCCAATAGATTTTCCTCCACCCACTTGCCATGCTTCTGAAAACCCTGCGCTATATAGCAAACGAACTTCATTCCAATTCTTGTTAACACTTTCTCGCTACCCGTATTCCATAAAGCATGGCAAGCTTCAATACGATCAGCATCTAAAACCGTGAAGCCAAACTCGATAATTGCTTTGGCAGCCTCTGTCATGTAACCCTGACGTTGATACTCTGGGTGTGTCCAAAACCCAAGACTCCAAACGCCTTCTGCTTTGTGTTTTCTAATGGAAATTCTGCCAAGGAATGCAGTGGTGTTGGCACATTCAATGGTAAATGTATAAGCTAAACCAGCATCCCAAGCTTGAAGGCTTTTTTTAAAAGGTTCTTTCAGTTCTTCGATTGATTGTGGTGGTTCCCAAAGCATCCCATCGTTAAATTCCTCAAACCGTGTAGCCGAGAAAACATATGGAATATCTTGCTCAGAAATGCATCTGAGAATACAGCGTTTAGTATTGATTCGGTATGTCCTAGGTATTTTCATGTTTTCAAACCAAGCTTATGAGACAATAAGCTGTGAAAAAGCGATAAACTTTTTCTACAAAAGAACTAACATTCAACTGCAGGAGTTTTCCAGTGTCCATTCCTGAAATCACTCAAAAGCTTTTAACTACTAAAAAAGAAAAGGGACTGACCTTTGGGGATTTGGAAAAAATTTTGCGACGTGATGAGGTATGGATTGCATCTGTCATTTACCGTCAAGCTAGTGCTTCAGAGGAAGAGGCGAAGTTATTAGTTGAAGCATTAGGACTGGATGCAAGTTATGTGAAAGAATTGACTGAATATCCGCTGAAAGGTCTTGGTCCAATTGTCCCCACTGATCCACTCATTTATCGTTTCTACGAGATAATGCAAGTTTATGGAATGCCGATGAAAGCCGTCATTCACGAAAAGTTCGGCGACGGTATTATGAGTGCGATTGATTTTACTTTGGATATTGAAAAAGAAGAAGACCCTAAAGGGGAGCGAGTGAAAGTGGTTATGTCTGGTAAATTTTTACCATATAAAAAGTGGTGATGTTTGATAGAAGTTATTTACAAAGTAATTTATCAGGTAAGCCAGCAGAGCGATCGCCTACAATAAGCCTATGTTGTAAGTGGTCAGAACAATAACAAACTGGCAAGAACGCATAAGCATAATTCCCAGAGTGTGCCACATATGAATACTAAACTTGTTGAATCACTGGTGCAAGTCATCTTATCTCTTTCGGAAGAAGAACGCTCTGTGTTAGAAGAAAAGCTATTTTTTGATAGCTCATATCCATCAACCAACGACTTAATGCAACTTGCACAGTGTGGTAAAGCATTTAATTTTCTATATTATGAACCAGACTTATATACTCTTGAAGATGGAGAACCTATTTAATGTCCACTGACATGACGCTGTTATTTTTATAATTAAATTGTTACCTAGTTATAAGTTTTGATAGAACAACAAAGACAAAAAATACTAAATTTGACGCCTTACTATTCTCAAAAAAATGGCTCTGTATATTTAGGTGATAGCCTAAAACTACTTGAATTTGTCGAAGACAACAGCATTAACTTAATCATCACTTCACCCCCATTTGCACTCACACGCCAAAAAGAATACGGTAACCAAAGCGCAGAAAAATATATAGAATGGTTTCTACCTTTTGCTTACGAATTTAAAAGAGTTATAGCAGAAAATGGATCATTTATTTTAGATTTAGGTGGAGCGTATCTTCCTGGTCATCCAGTGCGGAGTATCTACCAATATGAGCTTTTAGTGAGATTGTGTAAGGAAGTTGGCTTTTTTCTCGCTCAAGACTTTTATCACTATAATCCAGCACGACTCCCAACACCTGCTGAATGGGTAACAATTAGGCGGATTCGTGTTAAAGATTCAGTAAATGTGGTTTGGTGGTTGTCTAAAACGCCTCACCCCAAAGCCGACAATAGAAAAGTTTTAAAGCCATATAGCCAAAGTATGAAGCAATTACTTAAAAATGGCTATAAAGCAAAAATCCGTCCTAGTGGTCACGATATTTCTGACAAATTTCAGAAGGATAATCAAGGCGCTATTCCACCAAATTTATTAGAAATCGCGAATACAGAATCCAATAGTGCTTACTTGCGTCGCTGTAAAGCTGCAGGAATTAAACCACATCCTGCACGTTTTCCTCAAGGTTTTGCACAATTCTTCATCAAATTTTTGACTGATGAAGGTGATATTGTTTTAGATCCATTCGCAGGTTCCAACACAACGGGTTTTGTTGCAGAAGTTTTACAACGCCGATGGATTTCGTTTGAAATTAATGAGGATTATATTATCGGTAGTCGTTACCGATTTGAAGATTCCTGAAATATCACAGGTTTTGCTTTGCGCGATCGCCCCTTGGGCAGTGGCGGAGCCAATCGCCTTGATGACACACCAACACCGTATCAATTAATACACAACAGCCTGCTTCTTCGATGTCGTACCACATGAGGTGACGCGAGTCGTTTTTGACCGAAAATCGGAGGGCGCAAGCCCCTAGTTTCCAACTATGGGGATAAGCCCGTAGGGGATTTTAATCCCCGTCCAAATTCTTCTATTAACTCGCTAGCACTCATTCCACGAGCTTTTGCTGCAATCTTGATATTCTCCCACGCGGACGGAGTTAATACTACCGTTCTTTTTGTTTTAACCTCTTCATGCAACACTGGTATATTCTTTAATCTTTTTTGTCCTTTTTTTGTGGTCATTTTTAGTTATGCCGTATATACTGAAGATAGGCTAGCAAATAACAGGAGGTGATTCAAGAGTGTTGGTACTGGAATACAAGGCAGTAGTTAAAAAAATCCAAGCAATGGCAATAAATGAAGCTATTCGGACAAGTCAATTTGTACGTAACAAGGTGCTTCGATTTTGGATGGATAACCGTGGCGTAGGGAAGAAAGAACTGTACCAGTACAACACTCAGCTACGTTCAGAATTTGAGTTTGTTAAAAATTTGAATAGTCATGCCTGTCAAGCATCTGTTGAAAATGTTGAGCGTGCAATCAACAGATTCTTTGATAACTGCAAGAAGAACAAGCTGGGCAAAAAGGGATATCCACGCTTCAAGAAAGATAGTCGTTCTGTTGAGTACAAAACATCAGGATGGAAGCTACACCCGTCTAAACGTCGAATAACTTTCTCGGACAACAAAGGTATTGGTACACTCAAATTATTAGGTAAGTGGGACATCCACACATATCCTGTAGAGTTCATCAAGCGGGTTCGGATTGTGCGTCGTGCCGATGGCTATTACGTTCAATTTTGCGTCAAAGCTGAAAGTACAACTGAACCTAGAACGGGTAACGGCGAGGTGGGACTAGATGTTGGATTGGAGTACTTTTACTCTGATTCCAACGGACATCACGAAGAGAATCCCAGATTTCTGCGTAAGGCAGAGAAATCCATCAAACACGCTCAACGCCGGATTTACACTAAAGAAAAAGGTAAAAACAACAGACGAAAAGCTAGAGGGCGATATGCTCGCAAGCATTTAAAAGTAAGTAGGCAACGGGAAGAACACGCTAAGACTAGGGCGCGTAACGTGTGCAAGGCTAACGCCTTTGTCGCCTATGAAGACTTGAATGTCAGAGGGCTGGTAAAGAATCACCACCTAGCCAAGTCGATTAATGATGTGGCTTGGACATCTTTTCGTCGTTGGTTAGAATACTTTGCTTTAAAATTTAATACTGAAGTTGTAGCTGTCGCACCTCATTACACGAGCCAAAAATGCAGTAATTGTGGAGAGACTGTCAAAAAAGGATTATCCACAAGAACCCATAACTGCTCACATTGTGGAACGGTATTGCAACGAGATGTGAATGCAGCCATCAATATTTTGGTATCAGCAAAGTCTACCGGAGGGCATCCGGGAAGTAACGCTTGGGGAGATGTTTCCTCTACCTGTGTTGGTCAAAAGATCTGCAAAGGCAAGAAACGTCAATGAGCCAAGAATCCCCCGGCTTTTTGTGGGAATGGAGCGGAGCGAAATTCACACAGCCGTGGGGAGTGTCAAAACAATAGACTTTTTGCAAAAGTCAAA
The DNA here is from genome assembly GCF_002368435.1 of Kalymmatonema gypsitolerans NIES-4073. Classification (GTDB taxonomy): domain Bacteria; phylum Cyanobacteriota; class Cyanobacteriia; order Cyanobacteriales; family Nostocaceae; genus Kalymmatonema; species Kalymmatonema gypsitolerans. The sequence continues at coordinate 8,231,034 of NZ_AP018268.1, read as the reverse complement.
AAAAAGAATAATTAACCACAGATGTAGGCGTAAGCCGTGCCGTAGGCTACACAGATGGACACAGATGGAATCTACTTATGGAATCTACTTACGCAAAAGGTGTAATGAAAATTGCTATAAGCAATATGCAAAAACCTTGAAGAGATTATAAATGCAATGTCGCCAAGCTTTACAGAAATAGATACATAAATAAAAATAATGAGATAACTATTTAAAAATTTTCCTGAATTCAACTAATAAATGCTGTTAAGAGAAAAAAGCAGTACGTCGAGGAGAGATATCAAGATGAGGGACCTTTATCTGTTGGCAGCAGGCTTGTTAACAGGATTGGTAATACCAACATCAGCTCTTCCACATCTGCCTAATGCCAACTTAGGAAATAGCGGAACCATTTGGAATTTAAAAGACGATTTAAAGCCAAATGTTGGTGGAAAAATATTCTCTACTGCAGAAATTTCTCTACCAGAATTTAGTGACTCTTGGTTGCCAAAGCCAGTAGAATCGGGACTTAGCCCAAAAACTCAACTCGTTTCTCGGCGAATTATATCTGGAAAGCAACTTTACTACGAAAGGTTAGCGGCGCTGAAAGCGGGTCAAATTTATCCAAGCTTACCAGAAGACAGCATTAAGTCATCGTTGATATCTACGAAGAACACTCAACTGACATATGAGGATTGGAAAAACTTATTGGCTATGGAAGCCAAAGCAATGGCTCAAAGTCAAGGTGACAATCGTTTGGGAATCCTAGTGGGTGATTCTTTAAGTTTATGGTTTCCTAGAGAAAAGTTGCCTGTAGGTAAATTGTGGCTCAATCAGGGAATCTCTGGAGAGACTTCCAATGGTATTTTAAAAAGGTTGTCTGTTTTTGCTCAAACCAAACCAGATGTCATTTATATCATGGCTGGAATTAACGACTTGCGGAAGGGTACGACAGACGAAATCATTTTAGGCAATCACCGCCAGATTGTCCGCAAGTTGCGACAAACTCATCCAAAAACCATAATTTTTATCCAATCGATTCTGCCAACTCGTTTGTCCGCAATCCCCAATACTCGTATTCGTCATCTCAATGATCAACTCGCCCTGATCGCAAGACAAGAAGGAGCTGATTATTTGAATCTTTATGATTCATTTACAGATTTTGAAGGTAACTTGCGCCAAGAATTGACCACAGATGGATTGCATCTGAGCACAGAAGGATACGAGGTTTGGCGATCGCTAGTACATCAGGTAGAACACACTCTATAACCACATAATTAGTCTATTGTCAATAATTAGTAGAAAAAAAAACTCTGGAATTTCCAGTTTTGATGATCAACTATGAACTAATTGTTATCAGTTTGTGGGTTTTGCAGATCCTTATCTTCCTTGCGGGGTTGCAGTTCAGTTTGAGTTTCAGCGGATGATGAATTTTGCTTCAGTTGTTCTACTGTAGGAACGACTACAGCAGGAGAACCAGACTGCTTTGATTCGGTAGTAGATGGCTGTGCTGGTATAACAACAGGAGAATTATTCGATTGGCTGGGTGGGGGCGACGACTCAGAAGCACCACGAGAAGAGGGTGGGTTATTTACTGAAGATGGTGAAGAGGAAGTTCTGCGAGATTCGCGAATTGCCCGGAGTCGTTCAACTAATGGCGACGAGGAATCAGTGCTAGGGGAAGGAGAAGGTTCCTGGGATTCTTGTTGATATCGGCGAGAACGGGATTTTCTGGAGTAGGTTTGAGGCGATTCTTCTGTGACATTGCGATTGGGAGATTCTTCAGTTGAAGCACGACGGATACGCCTACGCCGTGTGGAGGTGGGTGCAGATTCAACTGGTGACGAAGCATTATTTTCTTTCTGGGCAGTGTTACTCTCTTGAGTTGAAGGCAATGGTGTAATGTTTATTTTAGGTGTTTCCTCGTTAGCATCACGCTTTTCTACAACAGGTTGTGGAAATGAGCGTGGCTGAGTTTTGGTAACTATACTTGTGACAGCAAAACCTGCTGTAGCAGCCACAAGGGCTACACCCGTGGCAATAAACAGCTTAGGTGACGAGAGTTTGTTGACAACTTTGTTGAAATTGACATTCCCCAAAGGTGATGGGGTTGACGTTTTGCTCAGAGCCGCCACAGGCGCTGGCAAATCTGGATATGGTTCGACAGATAAATTGACAGTTGGCACTGTTTGTGTTAATACTGGTTGCTGTGTAGTATCTCTATTGCCCGGTAACAGCACCAACCATTCTGCCACTGTCTGTGGACGAAAGCGAGCCTCAATTGCCATACCACGCATGATGGCTTGATTGACAGCAGCACTTAAGTAGGGTTGTAACTCACGCGGAGTTGGCATTTGTTCGCGATCGCGTAGCAGTGCTGGTATCGGCACTTGTGCTGTCAACAGTGCATAAAGTGTTGCTGCCAAACCATAAATATCAGTTGCAGGAGTGCGGGTTGCTTGTGACAAATACTGTTCCATTGGCGAGTAGCCCTCAGAAACAATACCTGTGTGAGTTTGTCTGACGCCATTATTAAATTCGCGTGCGATGCCAAAATCAATCAGCACCACCTCAGCAGTTCCTTGGCGGAGGATGATGTTGTCTGGTTTCACATCCCGGTGCAGCAACCCATTTTGATGCACGACTTGCAAGGCGGCTCCAATTTGGCGGATGTAATGAATTGCTGTCACCTCTGATAAAGGCATCCCTGGTAAGACAAATGCTTCTGCCAAAGTTTCACCCGGAATATATTCCATGACCATGTAGGGCAACCCATCTTCGATAAAAAAGTCGCTCACCCGGACAATATTTGGGTGGATACAAGTCGCCAATCGTCTCGCCTCATCCTGGAATTGGCGCGAGAACTTGACAAAATCAGGATGCTGCCGCAGCTTTTCATTGAGAGTTTTAATCACCACTATATGATTCAAGAAGTGGTGAGTTGCTTTGAATGTAATACCAAAGCCGCCTCGACCTATTTCCCGGTCTAAGCTATATTTGCCACCCTGCAAGGTTTTACCAGCTAACATATAGGGAGTCCTGAGTATTGAAGTGCTGAGTAACTATAATAAGTACTGCGTCATAAACTCAAGATTGAAACAAAGCAAAGCTCCAGTCTTGAGTTTTGAGTCTAACGTGAATCCCAAGCGATAACAAATCTAGTTCATGACTCAGCATTCTTCAATGACCTCACTCCACAGACGACTGTTCCAAAGTTTTTCTTCTCCATAATATAGCGGTTTGCAATTGGGTAAGGTAGACCAAAGAAATAATGAACCACAGATGGACACAGATGGACACAGATAATTACTTCATTCAATTGAGTTGCGCTATATACTTAGACCACAACTTGTAGGGTGGGCAGTGCCCTAAACTTATGTTCTGATCATCAGGTTTTACGACTCACTGCCCACCCTACTTCCATAATTTTTCGTTCGCGCAGCGTGTCCAAAGGACTTATGTAAACCCAATCCCCAATCCCTAATCCCCATTGCCCCTCATCCGCTTCATTTTCCATGAGCCTTGGATGGACAAGCCTCCACTTCGGTCTACTCGTAAAACCCGAGATCTGGATGTATTTTTGCGCCCTTACCAAAAAATTTGAATCAAACTAGTTGATAGTCAGCCGCAAAAATACAAGGGTTGTCCATCCTTGTCGAGGGTTTGCCCAACCCCAGAGGGGACCCCGAGTTCCCCAATCCCCAATCCCCAATCCCCAATCCCCAATCCCCTCTCTACTCAACACTCTGCACTTTTAGAAGCGTTGACCGATACCAAAATGCAGACGGCTTTCTCCTTGGTCATTCAGTCCAAAGTCAGCCCGAATCAAGCCCAAGGGTGAGTCAAAGCGCACCCCCGCGCCATAACCAAAACCAGTTCCTGGTTTACCACGAACTCCCGCAGGGTTTCCCAAGACAGTTTCACCAGTACCCAAATCTGAGCCAAAATCAGCAAAGAATACACCTCCTAATGCCTGGATGATTGGGAAGCGATATTCTGCGGAAGCTAGCACATAAGTACGACCACTGCCAACATCACCGCCATCGTAACCGCGTATGGAATTGGGACCGCCCAAGTTAAAACTTTCATAAGGTGGTAAATCACCCAAGACTGTACCAGCCTGGAGATTCAAGGCAAAGACTTGTGGGTTTTTAGACTCAAATAACTTCACAGGCGTAAACTGGCTGTAGTTTGCCTTGATGCGATTCATGGAAATGTTTCCCTCACCAATAGGAATCGACTGTTCTGTACTGAGTTTGAGAACAGAACCTTGAGTCGGATTCAAAGGATTATCCCGTTCGTCTTTAATGGCGGAGAAGGATACAGTCGCCAAGTCATCTATACCCGTACCACTAAAAGATAGGGGATTCCCCTTTTCATCGGTGGGGGTAATTTTCCCGTCGCGATTGCGAAGGCTGACACGGGTATAGTTGAGTCCTAAGGAAGCATCCCAGCCCTCAATTGGTTGCTGAAAGCTAAAACTTCCCCCAACTCGACCTTCGCGCACTCTATCGCCATTTGCCAGCTTGACATCTCCATCCAAACTGTCAGAAAGTCCCCGCTTGCGGAAGGCATTCACACTATAGCCAAAGGTGTCTGGATTCGTTTCTCGGTAAGGACTGGTAAATCTGGAATCAAATTGAAAGTCACGGGCACCCACTTCAAGATTGACACCGAAAGTATCGTTAACACCGCCAACATTCTGGTCTCGATAATTTAACGTGCCGACTATTCCCTGATCGGCGCTATAATTACCACCCAAATTGATAGAACGCGCCCCTATCTCCTTGACTTCGTAAATAACATCCAGTTTTGTTGCATCTCCTTCAAAAGCAACATTAACATTCTGAAATAAACCAGTTTTATACAGTTGCTGTAAGTCTTGTTTAACCAAATTTTCTTGATAGACTTGTCCTGGCTTCAGCTTCAGTTGCTGCTCCAAGAAATCTGTTTTGGTGCGTCCTGCGACTGGCTTACCTTTATCATCAACTGGCTTGCCTTCGTCATTAACAAAACGAAACTTGATATCGTTGACAATACCTTCAGCAACATTTAAAGTCAAGATTCCTTCAGCGCCGGGTTGGATAGATATCACCCGTGCAACTTTATAACCATTGTCAGCGTACCATTTATTAATTTGTTGTACTGCTTCCTTGAGACCATTCGGGCTGATGACTTTTCCTATTTGAGGTTCAAGGCGTTCCCTGGCGACTTGATACGTCAGGGCATTAGCCCCTGAAAGTTGTAGAGAACGCACAATCACTGGTTCTACTTGGTACTCTACACTTAAGCCAGTTGGTGTAGATTGGCTATTCACACGAGCTTTCGTAAATAAACCTGTCTGCAAAATTGCTGTAACATCTTTCTGTAGCTGAGTTTGACTCGTTTCTCCACCAGCCTGAGTTTTGATCACACTGCGAATGATCTGCTGCAATTCTTCATTGGCTCCTACTATCTGCACTTCTGTAGCAGAAACTACTAAATCACTGTTCGTAGCTGGAGGGGAGGATGGGGAAGATGGGGAGGATGAGGAGGATGGGGAAGATGGAAAAGTAATTTCTCTCCCTACTCCTTGTGCTGTTTCTTGTTCCCGTGTCTGTTTGTCCTTCTTTTGAGCTATCACAACTGAATTATGGCTACCACCACTTTGCACATTCCCCGATTTTTGCGAAAATTGTCCAATAACTACTGTTTCCGGGTGTGCAATCCCTTCTATCTGTGCAGGTGTTTCTTCAGTCACCGGCACCACTAAGTTATCATGTTTTTCAGCTTGTTCAGGAGTATCTGAGGGTGCAGCCAATGCTTGCTGACTAGCATTGCCAGCCGCTAAAGTCACTAAAGTAAAAATTGCAGCAGAAGAAACTCGCATAATAGTAGCCTAATTCATTAGGAGTTAGTTTGTACTTCCGTACTGAGGTTAGGTAATGGGGATAATACTAACTTCCTGCTTTGCGCCGATTTATACCCCCATTCATTCCTCTTCTCCCAAAAGACACTTGTATTTAAGTTTTTGTTTCTCATGAGTGAATTATCACCTTTACCCCTAACCTCTAACTCCGAAGAAAGTTCTCGCTTGCGGTTACTTGTTTTAAGCAACGGACATGGAGAGGATGTCATCGCAGTCCGTATCTTGCAAGAACTTCAGCAACAACCCAACCCACCGGAAATCTTCGCTTTGCCATTAGTGGGAGAAGGACACGCTTACCAACAGTTGGATATTCGCCTAATTGGTTCGGTACGTACGATGCCCTCTGGTGGCTTTGTTTACATGGATGGACGCCAGTTTGTACGAGATGTACAAGGTGGTTTGTTACAGCTTACTGCAAGTCAAATAAAAGCTGTACGTCAGTGGGTAAATACTCAGACAAAATTAGGCAACAGGAAAGCTATTTTAGCGGTGGGCGATATTCTACCACTGTTATTTGCCTGGTTGAGTGATGCCAGCTATGCCTTTGTGGGTACCGCGAAATCAGAGTACCACGTGCGAGATGAAGTTGATTTATTAAAGCGGAAAAATACAGGGGCATCGTGGGAAAACTTTTCCGGTTCAATTTACCACCCTTGGGAACGTTGGTTGATGAGTCGTCAACGTTGCAAAGCAGTGTTTCCTAGAGATTCGCTGACAGCAGAAATATTGAAAAAGTGGCCCATTCCCGCTTTTGATTTAGGCAACCCGATGATGGATGGTTTGGAACCATCAATTCCACGTCCAAGATTTTATAGTGCTGATGCCGAAAAGCAAGAATTAGCTCGACCTTTGATTGTGACTATTCTCCCTGGTTCGCGTCCCCCAGAAGCATACGCCAATTGGCACCAAATTATGATAGCCGTATCTGCAATCATGGCTGTTCTCACAGAGCAAGAGTTTGTAGGACACACTTCAGGAACAGTGGTATTTTTGGGAGCGATCGCCCCTAGTTTACACTTTGAGAGTATCCGCCAAATTCTTGAATCTCAAGGCTGGCATCCCCACGCTGAACCTCCAATTCAAATTTCTGATAAAAAAAGCTTGACTTATCAGCAAAAAAATGCATATTTTATATTGTCACAAAACGCCTATAACGACTGCTTGCATTTGGGAGATATGGCGATCGCAATGGCAGGGACAGCAACAGAACAATTTGTAGGTTTAGGAAAACCAGCAATCACCATTCCCGGAGGTGGTCCCCAATTCACCTATGCCTTTGCTGAAGCACAAAGCCGTCTTTTAGGACCATCTGTGATTTTAGTAGAAGAACCACCAGAGGTAGCTTCTGCAGTGCGATCGCTTCTCAACAATCCAGACACTTTGCAAGCGATCGCGGAAAATGGTATCCGGCGGATGGGGAAACCGGGAGCAGCTAAAAGAATTGCTGAGTATTTGATGGAGCTATTGTGGAATGAATATTGATTGTCTCAGCTTCAATATGTTTACTGCCTGAATCAGATGGAATACTTAGCTACATTATATTTACGCCCTCATGATTTCGGCGAGGTAATGTGATGGTGATTGAACCCAAGACCCAAGCCCTACCAGACCATACCCAGCTACCAGAGTCTGATGGTACCTTTGTGAAGAACTTTCAGGAACATCCCCAGAGTATTTTACCGAAGAAAGGCAGAGGGCAGAGGGCAGAGGGCAGAAGGAAAGATAGTAAGCTTTTATACAGATACAAGTCCTCTGTGCTCTGCCATACGGTAAGACAGCCCCTACTTTTAAGTATGGAGAAAAATAATAGAGTGCAAACTTTATCAAATCCCTCGCATTTATGCGTAGGGTCTCCTTCTGCCTTCTGCCTTCTGCCTTCGTACTTCTGCCTTCTTAATGACCGACTCGATTCAACCGCGCTTGCAAGAAATTCAGCCGGATGGGCAATATTGCATCGGGCAAGACTGTGGTATTTACTGGCGAATGACAGATCCACCAGAAAGAGGAGCAGAGGCACCAGACTGGTTTTATGTGCCTAATGTACCACCCACTCTTAACGGTGAAATACGGCGTTCCTATGTTCTTTGGCAAGAACTCATCGCACCTCTGATTGTTCTAGAATTCGTTTCTGGTAATGGGGAAGAAGAAAGGGATAACACCCCTTACCAAGGCAAGTTTTGGATTTACGAACAAGTGATTCGTCCGGCTTTTTACGGAATTTATGAAGTTAAAAAAGCATCCGTAGAAGTCTATCGATGGGTTGCAGGGCGCTACGAACCGATGAGTCCCAACGAGAGGGGACATTATCCTATTGCCCCTATGGGGGTGGAATTAGGTATTTGGCGAGGTTACTATTTGAATGCACAGTTACCTTGGTTGCGTTGGTGGGATGAAGCAGGAAATCTGTTGCTTACAGGAGAAGAACGCGCAGAAGCTGAACGTCAAAGGCAAGTTTGCAATCTTAGATAGTTAGGTCAACTTTAATCCGAGGTCTTAACAATTTCGAGTAATTTTACCCCGTTTTAAGCATTGACTAAAAGCTGATTATGTGAAAAAAGTCTTAACAACTTATGGAAAGTTGGATAACTCCCCTTGTATATTTAATCGGTGTCAGCAAAAGCAACTCATGCACTTAAAACAGTGAACAGTACCAGCCGCAGTGACGCTTTCTCGGGCTGGTGGGGGATTTAAAACAGTTATCAGTTATCAGTTATCAGGCCGGCTGGTGGGGGATTTAGACCCGCCATCAACGCCTTCCACGCTCTTGGTGGGGGACGCGCGACCACTCGTATTTAACTGATAACTGCGGCTGGTACTGTTAAACCCGCCACCAACGCTCTGGGGGTGCTCTTGGTGGGGGACTTAAAGATACAAAGGATGAAACTGATAACTGATAACTGATAACTGGTAACTGTTAAAGCTTTTGCAGATACTCTGGTGGCACATGATCCACGAGCCAAACACCATTCTCAGAACAATAGAAGGTGTAACCTGCTTGGTACATTGCCGCTGCATCTACCGCAAACACCACAGGTTTTCCATGCCTTGCACCAACAGCTTTTGCTATGGCAATATCTCGTGATAAATGGACATGATGGCGCGACATTTTGGATAATCCCATTTGGAGAATTGCCTCCACCGAACCTTGTGCCGTACCGTGATAAAGTACATCTGGAGGAACAACAGGTTCCAATTGCAAATCAACTTCTACACTATGTCCTTGGTTAGCACGAATGAGAGTGCCTGTAGAGTCGAAGGAAAAGCGTTTTTTATCGTTGTTTGCGACGACTTCATTCAGTTCCTCACGCCTGATAGGAAAATGGTTTCTCGCACAAGCTGCTAACAGTTCATCAATAGGAACCCAGCCACCAGGAGCAAGTTTAATGCCAAGGCGATCGGGTTGATGACGCAGGTGTTTACTGAGATATTTGCTAATTTTGACGAGGCGAGAATTGTCCATTAACTTGTTCAATCAAATCAATGCAATTTTCTGAGTGGGGACATAATTTGGGAAAACTTAATTGAGTTTTGCTTCCCCCAAATTCATAAGATCCGATGAGTGGGAGAAAGGTTCAAAAGCGATAGAGTTGTCCGGTTTTTAGAATTAGCGGCTCATCGTATGATAGAACTTGTGACGATAGTGGACGCAATAGTGACAACTCTCCCGCTAACGGCAAGCGGTGTAGCGGGAGCATCTCAAATTCACAAATGAGACTTGCTGCTTCATAGGACTTGCATCCAAGTATCCTGCACAGCCAGGAATCGGTAGTCCAACCGACCCATGTTTTAACAAATTCAGTGCGCTGTTCCAGTCTCGGTCAATAACCAAACCACAAGAACAACTATGAACACGAACCGCAAGAGTTTTCTCAACTCTTTCACCACATCCCGAACAATTGATACTAGTCCCTCTAGGGTCAACACCTCGTATATGCTTGCCGCATTTTACTGCCACTGCTTGCATGATTTGGAGGAATGCGCCCCAGGCAGCATCTAGTATCGATTTAGCTAGTCGTGTTCTAGCTAGTCCTTTAATGTTCAAGTTTTCAAAAATGATTAAGTCATAGGAGTTAACCAACCAGTGTGCAACTTGATAATGAAACTCTTTCCTTTGCCTTGCTACGTGCAAGTGGAGTTTAGCAACCTTCGACGCTTGTTTTTGGTGGTTCTTAGACCCTTTGGTTTTGCGTGCAAGCTTGCGTTGTTGACGAGCTAAAGTTGCTTGTGCTTTCCGGTAATACTGTGGTACTTCAACACTTTGTCCATCGGCAGTAGTTAAAAACTTTTCAAGACCAACGTCTATGCCAGTAGCAGTTTTAATTTCGTCAACTGGTAATACAGTGGGAACAGTTTTATCTTCCAAAGAGAAACTTACATACCATCCATCAGCTTTGCGTAAAATCGTTGCTTGCTTAATCTCAAAACCATCTGGGATTGGTCTATGCAAGATGACTTCAATCTCACCAATTCTAGACAACTTCAAGACATTACCTGTTAGATGTGCGCCTGCTTTGGGAGAGTTAACACGAGGCCAGGTGAAAGAACAGATATCGCCACATTTCTTAAAACGTGGTCGTCCTCCCCTCTTACCGTTTTTGTCAGGGATTAACCAACGCTTCCAGCATGAGTCCAACCTCATCAAATTCTGTTGTTGGCAGTCGGCGTAAATGTCCTTGTATTCAGGAAATAATTCTTTAGTTTGCTTAAGGTCTGATGCTTGTGTGTAATAGTCAGGTTTGTCTGGAATCTCACCAATCGGTTCACACTCCCTACTGCAACGGTCAATTTGGCATCTTGTGCGATTTAGCCAATCCAGTCTTTGTCCTAGCGCATAGTTATAGTGACGGCGCAGCAACTCACCCCAGGTTTCAAGTATGACAACCTGTTGAGAAGTAGGACTAAGTTTGTACTGGTAAGTTAGCATCATGCTACCATTGTACTGCATATTTATTTAAAATTGCAGTATGAATTGTGATAAACCTTTAACAATTCGATTGCCAGAATCGGAGTTAGAAATACTGAAAGCTTATTGTCGTCAAGAAAGTAGAACGCAGACAGAGGTAATCCGTGAACACATTCGTAATCTTAAAAAGAAAATCAAGACGCATATTGACGATTGAAGGGGTATTGAACCCCTCCAATCGTCCCACAATTCCCCTCACCACCAATCTGCGGTGTGGCGGGAGTACCCTTGTGGAGAACTAGATGGACATGATGGATTTCTTCAAACAGGCTGGTATATCTCTGCTAGGAGGCTGGATTATCGGCATTGCGGTTGCTGCAATGAAGTTACCAGCTCCGGTACCTCCGTTAATGGGGTTAATTGGAGCTGCGGGTGTGTTACTCGGTGGCTACTGTTACGAACTCATCATCCGACTGCTGTTTAGATCGTCCTCATGATATCAAATGGTCGCTGCAAGACTTGAAAAAGGTGGTCTATGGCGGGCGATCGCACAGAGTGTCCGCCAAACAGCGATCGCCTGAACGAAGTGATGTCATAGCGGTAATTCACTCTCCTGCAACACTCAAAGCTTGCAGATAAACTTGTTGACTGATGCGTGATCAGCAATAATAACGCGTCCCAACACATCATGCACTATTGTGAGCTTTTCTATCTTTGCCAGTTCGCTCAGTGGCGTAGTGTCAGAGACAACAATTACTGGTGACGCTTTTTCTCCAACATGAGATAGCGTTTTTTGAGTAAGTGCATAAGTTCATTTTTGTTTCAACTAATAACAAAGCAAGAAGGAAAGCTCATCAAGCTTAACTTCTGGTTTGCTAATTAGTGAGTTTTTTACGCATAAAATTAACACACTCTCAAGTATAAGATCTAGGCCTTGGAGTTGCGACATCAGGTGATAATATTTCTCATAGCGCTTCTTCTTAAAAGCAGATTCATACCTACACCTGAAGAGGTATGTTTCATCAGAAAAATGTCGATTATCTAAACAGTAAAGGTATATAAAAGCGCTTAGGTTGTACAGAAAGTCCGCAGATTACTAAACGACTTCAGGATGTTTTGCGGTGCTCTGTTATGAACATTTTGTCTTGAAAGATACGAAACAAAAGCTAATTAAACTCCCCTTGAATATTGGAGAATGTAAATTTCATGACAATATTTACCCGGTGTGAGCAGTTGTGGCAGATAGGGATCGCGATCGCCGCAACTAGCAGTGTGATTTTCAGTTGGAAGAGTGCAGTTGCCCAAATTGTTCCAGATAAAACGCTAGGTGCTGAAAGTTCTGTTGTGACACCCAATGTAGATATCAAGGGTTTGCAGAGCGATCGCATTGATGGAGGAGCAATTCGCGGTGCTAATCTTTTCCATAGTTTTCAGGAATTTGGCGTCAGGGATGGACGAGGAGCCTATTTCAGCAATCCGGCTGGGATTGAGAATATTTTCAGTCGGGTGACGGGGACAAATGCCTCAAATATTTTTGGGAAACTCGGTGTGCTGGGGAATGCCAATCTGTTTTTGCTCAACCCCAACGGGATTATTTTTGGTCCCAATGCTTCGTTAGATATTGGTGGTTCGTTTGTAGGCAGTACAGCCAACAGTTTGAATTTTGGGGATGGCAAACAGTTTAGCGCCACGAATCCCACGGCTCCACCATTGCTAACTGTGACAGTACCTTTGGGAGTGCAATTTAACCAAGCACAGCCAAGTGCCATTGTGAATTCAGGGAACCTATTAGCAGGCACAGGGCAAAACCTAACGCTGTTGGGTGGTACGGTGGCTAGTACTGGGCAGTTGTCAGCACCGGGAGGACAGGTTGCAGTCGCAGCAGTGCCAGGTGGGAGTGTGGTGAATTTAAGTCCATCAGCACAATTGTTAAATATTGAAACTCCATCACTCGTGTCGAGTGTGGGTTCATCGTCTTTGAGTGAGTTACTGACAAACGTTGATGAGCAAGCGCATCCAGGGGTAACGGTGAATGGTAATGGACAGGTGGAGTTGACGGGATCGGGCTTGCCTGTCGTGGATGGGGATGTGGTGGCACGCAACGTCACGGCTCAGACTGCAACACTCACAGCAAATCATAATTTGACGCTGGTGGAGAGTCAGCTTGGTACAACTGGAGATTTGAATTTGCTGGCGGGGGATACGGTGCGGGTACGGGATAGTGTGGTGAATCCTTTTGTTGCCCAAGCAGGGGGTAATTTAACTATTCGAGGTGATAAGGGCATTGATATTTTGGCTCTGAATCATCCACAAACACCGTTTGTGAGTGGTGAAAATTTGAGTTTGGTTAGTGACGGTAATATCTCTGGGGATGCTCGTTTCTCTAGTGGAGGAAGATTTTCGATTCTCAACTTAGCAGATCAACCTGGAAATTTTGTCAGTCTTTACGACCCAATTATCAGCGCCAACGGAGATGTTCAATTTGGTAACTACAGGGGTGCTGCGTTGAAAGTAGAGTCAACTGGACGAATTATTGGGGGTAATATCACAATCACTAGTTCAGATCCATTGGCTCCCAATCCTAGCAATCCAAATCCTAGCTATCCAGATGATGTTAGGCTCCTAAGAAACAGCCGGGCGCTTATTCTACGTGCAGGACTGTCTGAGCTAGACTACACTCCCAATATCCCTATTTCGGCAGGAGGAACAAATTTTGCCCCTCGAAGCACTTTTTCATCACTACCACCAGGAAGCATTCAGGTAGGAAATATTAATACTTCATCTAATGTAGGTGATGCTGGGTCTGTGATTTTGTCAGCCACTGGATCTGTGTCCTTAAATAATACTAGAATCGACTCCAGCACTTCTGGGCAAGGTAATGCGGGCGATATCACCATCAACACCGAGTCGCTGTCTTTAAATAATGCCAGTATTAACACCAGTACTTC
>NZ_AP018268.1:8215813-8216349 GCF_002368435.1 Kalymmatonema gypsitolerans NIES-4073 | reverse complement strand
TAATAGCAATGGGAAAGGTGAGGGGGGAAATATCACGATAAATGCGGGGTCATTGTTAGTAAATAGTAGCACTAAGCCGGCTAATGCTGGAATAGCTGCCGCTTCCTTTGGAATAGGGAATGCTGGGCAAATTAATATTACAAGCGACTCCCTCTCTCTTACCAATGGTGGTTTTCTCGATAACACTACTCAAGTCCAAGGCAATGCTGGACCAATCAAAATTACGGCAAAGTCAGTGATTCTAGCTAATGATGACCCAGGACGCCGTGCGATACAAACTGTTGTAAGAAAGACAGCACAGCAGACAGCACAGCAGACAGCACAGCAGAGTAGTAACGGCGGCGAGATCACCATCAATACCGACTCGTTGTCCTTAACTAATGCCAATATCGAAACCAACACTTCTAGGATAGGAAATGCGGGCAAGATAAATATTGATGCCAACGATATTGTCAAGATGGACAATGGAGCTTCGATCAGTAGTCAAGTGCTGGGACCAGGAGTAGGTGATGGCGGCGAGATCACAATCAAGACCG